>DAHVPA010000140.1 GCA_027318525.1 Candidatus Cloacimonadota bacterium
AAAGCTGGCAAGGGGAGAGAGGTATTTCTGATTTTCATCGTAGTGCTTATACCAGTTGTGCGGCACCGTCGGTTTGATGCGGCTGATTATCCTGACGTTATTCAAATCAGGCAAAGCAACTGCTTCGCGCATGTGTCCGATCACTTCATCCAGCAGCAGGATAACGCAGGTGCGGTATTTTTCTGCCAGGTTGACGGCGCGGATGGTAAGTTCATAGCTTTCACGCACTGAATCAGGATAAAGCACGATGGCAGGTGAATCGCCATGCGAACCCCAGCGCGACTGCATAATGTCGCCCTGGGCGGGACTGGTCGGCATTCCGGTGCTGGGTCCGACCCTTTGCACGTTGACAACTACGCAGGGTGTTTCCGTGATCTTGGCATAGCCGATACCTTCCTGCATCAGGGAAAATCCGGGTCCGCTGGTGGCTGTGAGTGATTTGGCTCCGGCGAGGGAAGCTCCGATGATGGCGCAGACACTGGCGATTTCGTCTTCCATCTGGATAAAGGTGCCGCCACGTTTGGGCAGTTCATAGGAAAGGATTTCCGCCACTTCGGTGGACGGCGTGATGGGGTAACCGGCAAAGAAATCGACTCCGGCATCCAAAGCTCCGATGGCGACAGCTTCGTTGCCTTGCATCAGACGCAGTTCGCGTCCGCTTTTGGCAGGGGCTGCTTTCTTTTCGGGAGCGGGTTTGGCAGTTTTGGTGGTCTTGCTTGGCATCTTGCTCTCCTTACCTGTTTTTGGAACCCGTTATCGCGAAATCGGGACACAAACGGTCGCAGGTTTCGCAATGGATGCATTTATCGGGATTGGCTACGTAGGGCGAGCCGTCTGCCTTTCTGCCCAGACATCCGGTGGGGCAAAAAGCCACGCAGATGCCGCATTTCTTACACCAGTTGTAATAGATGAGAACCGGGGAGGATTCATCGTCAATCGCCTTGACTTCGGTGATTTCCACCTCCATCTTTTCTGGCGCTTCCTCAGCCCGGAAAATCATGCCCACTCGGTCTTTTTCGACTTTCTTGGACATCATACCTCCAATGAAATATTGCTTTTATGCCTCTTTAATCAGGTGCGGATTTCTTTCAAGGTTTTTTTCTTAAAAAGCTGATTTCCCTTGCTGATCTTTGAATTTTTTCCGGATTAGGGACATCATTCCTGCCTGCATCGAGGGGTTATCGAGGGCTTACCCCACGAAGACCCCTCGTTGATCCCCCGCAGATTAAGTGGAGGGAATGGTTTTATACGGGAAAAACATTCCTCTTGACAAAAGGGAGTATTGTGTGAAATGAGATTCATTCTCAATAAGGATGAATCTTATGCAAGAGCACGAAAACATCTTTGAAGCTTTTCTGGCGGAGAAGGGACTGAAGTTCACCTTGCCGCGCAAGCTGATTCTGGACACGGTCTTTGGGCTGCATGAACATTTTGATGCAGAACAGCTTTATGACCTCATCCACAGGGTAAGCAAAGAAGTCTCCCGCGCCACAGTCTACCGGACTTTACCGCTGCTGGTGGAAGCCGGATTGATTCAGCGTTCCGTGCGCAGTGAAAGCAGGGACACCTTTGAACACATCTGGGGTCATCCCCGTCATGCGCATTGGGTCTGCAAGGTCTGCGGCAGTGTGCATGAGACCGATATGCAGGACGCAGTCCGGATTCTGCAAGCCAAAGCCAGGGCGCAGAACTTCTCCCTGACTGAAATCAACCTGACTCTGACCGGTATCTGCTGGAAGTGTCAAAACCATGCAACTGAGTCTCAATAAATGACATATAGAACACCTGCTTTCCGCCTTGCCCTGCTCGGGAATCCCAACGTGGGGAAGACCTCCATCTTCAATATCCTGACCGGAAGCCGCCAGACGGTTGGAAACTGGCCGGGCGTAACGGTTGAGCACAAATCCGGGCACTATACTCACCACGGCAAAGAGATAGAAGTGATTGACCTGCCGGGGATTTATTCCCTGACGGCTGCCACTCCGGATGAAAAGGTGACGCGGGATTACCTGCTGGAGCAGCGTCCTGACCTCGTAATCAACGTTGTGGATGCTGCCAATCCGGAGCGCAATCTTTACCTGACGGTGCAGCTTCTGGAGATGCAGGTGCCTGTCCTGGTGGTGCTTACAATGCTTGACATAGCTCAGCAGAACGGAATAGGGATAGAGCTGGAACATTTGAAGAATCACCTTGGCTGCAGGGTTGTGCCGATGCAGCTTTATCACCGCGCCAATGCTGAAATCCTGAAGGATGAAATCAGCTTTGCCCTGGAGGAGAAATCGCTCCCCGCTTTCACTGTGTTTTATGATGAAGTGGTGGAGCTGGCTCTGCTCAAGGTCAGATATGCCGTTGATGCGGCAAAGTTTCCTCAAATCCCTGATGAGGAATGGCTGGCGGTGAAGCTTCTGGAGCAGGATGAGGACTATCTCAAACAACTATCTGAAACAGAAAAGGCACAGCTTCAAATCATTACCAAAGCAGTGGAAAAACACCGCGGACAGGATATCCGCAACGTTATCGCGGACGACCGTTACAGCGTGGTGCGGGGTCTGGTCAAGGACGTGGTCAAACGCAAGACCAAATGGCGCAAGACCTGGTCCGACCGGGTGGATGAAGTGGTGCTGAGCGGAGTATTCGGACTGCCCATCTTCTTCTTTGTGATGTTCCTGGTCTTTTCACTCACCATCAAAGCCAGCCAGCCGCTGGTCTCAATCATCAGCGCTGCTTTGGACTGGCTGCTCGTCAAGCAGGGCGGTGTCCTTTTAACCAAACTGGCTCTGCCGCTTTGGCTGACGGATTTTGCCATCAACGGCATCGGTTCGGGCATTGTCACGATTGCCACCTTCATCCCGCCTATCTTCTTTATCTTTATCAGTTTGGGCTGGCTGGAGGATTCCGGTTATATGGCAAGGGCGGCTTTTGTGGCGGATAAGTTCATGCGCAAAATCGGACTGCCGGGCAAAGCCTTTATTCCTCTTCTGGTCGGCTTTGGTTGCACTGTGCCTGCCATCATGGCAACCCGGACGCTGGAAAACAAACGCGACAGAATCATGACCTCGCTGCTGACGCCCTTTATGAGCTGCGGCGCCAAACTGCCCGTCTATACCTATCTGGCGATGATATTCTTCCCCCAAAGCGCGAACCTGGTGGTGTTCGGACTCTATATGGCAGGGATAATCCTTGTCATGCTGACGGGTCTGATGCTCAAGCAAACGCTATTCAAAAGCCAACCGGCGGACTTCATCATGGAGCTTCCGGCTTATCATCTGCCCACCCTGAACGGGATTATGATGCATGCCTGGCACCGGCTGAAAGACTTTGTCCTGCGGGCTGGCAAGACTATCCTAGCAGTGATTGCGGTGATGTATATCCTGCAGATGATTTATGTGCGGGTGCCCTGCCCGGTGGTTCCTAATGCCAAGGACAAAATCTCGGTGCTGGAATACGCAGGGAAGAAGATTACTCCAATCTTCGCCTCCATGGGGATTGAAGATGATAACTGGCATGTGGGCGTAGCGCTGATTAGCGGACTTTTTGCCAAGGAAGCGATAGTGGGTTCGCTGCAGACGACCTATTCCGGGAGCAGAAATCCGCATCAGGAGCATATGAACGGTAACTTTAGTCTCATTGAACAGAAGGAGGTGCCTGTGGATGAAATAATCAGAAATCACTTCCAAGATGAAGATTCTGTCTTGGCGCTGCTGCTTTTCATTTTGCTCTATTCGCCTTGTGCGGCGGCTCTGACCATGCTCTGGAAGGAACATGGCAAGGGCTGGATGCTCTTTGCCTTCGGCTTTCTGACTTTGCAGGCATGGCAGGCGGCGACTCTCTTTTATGCAGTTGTGACTTGGCTCAGGCATCCCCTGTGGTCCTTGGGTATGCTCTGCATCCTGGCTTTTCTTTGGATTTGGGAACATCTGATTATGGACTGGATAGCAAAAAGAAATGCCCGGACTGTTTAAGAGATTGCGTCACCGCTGGGGTGCACATCCTGCCTGTAAAGGGGAATGCGCTCATCCGGACAAGCCCTGCGACATTCTGGCAAACGTGCCGACGGAAGGCACAGCCGTCATCACCTGCAACAGCGACCACAAGACAGTAGAGCGGGGACTTTATAATGGCGTGCAGGTCAAGGTGTTGCGCAATGAGGAGACGGAGCCCAACCTGGTGGTGGCAGTGGGTGATGCACGCTATGTCCTGGACAGAAGGATAGCCAGACGCATCAGGGTCAGGACGGAGCAATAACTATCCGCAGGTAATCCCTGAAAGGTGATATGCCGCAAGGGCAAAGGCATTACTCACATTTAGGGAGTTTTTCCAGCCATAAACAGGAATGGAAAGGACTGCATCCGCCTGCGCCAGGATACCTTCTTCAATACCCAAAGCTTCGTTACCCAGAATCACAGCCACAGGACGCACTGGCTTGTATTCAAAGAGGGAAGTGGCATTGGAAGCGGTCTCCAGGGCAATGACGGGGATTCCGGAGTGTTTGAGGTTTTTGATAACCACTTCCGTATGGGTGTGATAACTCCAGATGAGGCGGTCTTCCGTGCCCATGGAGGTCTTGATTACTCTGGGATGAGGGGGAGTGGGTGTAATTCCGCAGAGGACGAGCTTTTCTGCTTTGACGCATTCAGCGGAACGGAAGATGGAGCCGACATTGTAAGCGGAGCGCAGGTTATCCAAAATCACGGTGAGGGGAAAGGGGACCTGTTCGGGAGTCTGATGCGGCAGACCGTCAAAGCGGTGGATTTCCAGTTCATTTTCGTCAAAGCTGGGTTTATAGAGCCGCAGCAGGTGCATGGCGAGTTTGAGGATGTCATGGGGCTGGGAAGCGGGTTCCATATTGAGCAGTGATTGAAACTTCTTGTGCAGGGCGGGAGCGCTCCATGCCAGGCATTCCCTGATGTGGGGAATCATCAGCCGGCGGTATTCCGCATCGGAGATATTGTTTTCCAGAGCAGTGAGCAGTTCCAGCAGTGCTTTTTCCTGGCGTTCAGGCGTCAGTGCCGCAAATTTTTCCCGGTGAAAGTGATGCAATTTAACCATTTTTCTTCCTTAAAAGCAGCCAGACAAAGAAAGGGCAGCCGATGAAAGCCGTAACAATCCCCACCGGCAATTCCAAAGCCGTCAGGTGCATGGCGAGGAAGTCACAAGCCAGCAGGAATATCCCGCCTGCCAGGATGGACAGCGGATAGACCTTGCGCTGGGAATTGCCCACCACCAGTCTGACGAGATGGGGAATGATCAGACCCACAAATCCGATGATGCCTGCATAGGCAACAGCGATTCCGGTCAGCAGTGAACTCAGGACAAAGAGCCGGCGCCGCATTCGGTGCACATCGATCCCC
>DAHVPA010000141.1 GCA_027318525.1 Candidatus Cloacimonadota bacterium
TGGAAATGACGGTCAAAGACCTGGAAAGAGTGCTCTATTACGAATCATATATCGTTATCGACCCGGGTGACAGTCCCTATGAAAGGCTTGAGCTCATCGATGTCGACGAATTTTATGAAGTAAAAGATAAACTGGACAGTAATTTCCTTGCCATGATTGGCGCAGAAGCAGTAAAAGAGCTATTGATACGGCTTGATCTGGAAGGCGAGCATGAAAAGCTCAAAGCTTTGCTCAAAATGGAAGTATCAGCACTCAGAAAACAAAAGATTATCAACAAGCTGAAAATAGTTGATGCTTTCCTGCAGTCCGGCAACAAACCCGAGCACATGATTATGAATGTGCTTCCGGTGCTTCCACCCACTTTGCGTCCTTTGGTCCCGTTGGAAGGCGGACGCTTTGCCACTGCCGACTTTAATGATCTTTACCGCCGCGTTATCACCCGTAATAACAGGCTCAGGCAGTTGTTGGAAATCCATGCTCCCGAAGTTATTCTGCGCAATGAAAAGCGCATGTTGCAGGAAGCTGTGGATGCCCTGATTGACAATTCCCGCAAGGCTAGGCCTGTGCGCGGTCGCGGTAATCGTCCTTTGAAATCTTTGACTGACCAGTTGAAAGGTAAACAGGGTAGATTCCGTCAGAACCTGCTGGGTAAACGCGTTGACTATTCCGGTCGTTCGGTTATCACAGTCGGTCCAGAACTCAAGTTATATCAGTGCGGTCTGCCCAAAGAAATGGCGGTGGAACTCTTTAAACCTTATCTGATTGAACGTCTGCAAAAGATGGGTGAAGTTGATAAGGTCAAGAATGCCAAGAAACTGATTGAGAAAAAGCAACCCGAGATTTGGAGCATTCTGGAAGATGTGATCAGGGATTATCCTGTGTTGTTAAACCGTGCTCCCACCTTGCACAGGCTGGGTATCCAGGCATTTATGCCGGTCCTGACTGAAAACAAGGCAATCCAGCTGCATCCGATGGTCTGCGTTCCTTTTAATGCAGACTTTGACGGCGACCAGATGGGCGTCTATGTGCCCCTGTCACAGGAAGCCCAAGTGGAAGCAAGAGTCCTGATGCTTTCCACCCGCAATCTGTTGCTGCCTGCCAATGGCAGACTGGCAATGGCTGCCAACCAGGATATCGTGCTCGGATGTTATTACCTTACCATGGAAGAAGATGCAGCCCCTACCGATATCAAAAAGCTGCGTCATTTCTATGGCATGGACGAAGTAATCACTGCTTACGAACAGGAAGAACTCATGTACAGTGTCAAAGGTAAAGAGTTCAAAGGTCGTAGTCTGGATTTACATACATGGATAAGGGTAAAAATCAATAACGAGTTTATAATAACGACAGTGGGCAGAGTAATCTTTAATCAGAATCTGCCTCATCAGATTGGATTTCAGAATATTGTTTATGACAAGGGCAAACTCAATGACCTTGCCATGCTTTGCTACGAAGCTGTGGGACAGTGGGAAACTGCCATCATTCTGGACAACATCAAGGAGACAGGTTTCCGTTATGCAACAAAAGCGGGTGTAACCTTCAGCTTTGGTGATATCATCGTTCCCAAAAAGAAAGAACAGATTTTGGAAGCAGCCGAGAAAGAAGTCAAAAAGATTTTTGACTTGCAGATGAAAGGCGGTATTACAGAAAATGAGCGTTTCTCCCGTGTTGTTGACCAGTGGAAGAAGACTTCCGTCCGTGTGACTGACGAGCTGATGGAAGATCTTTCACAAGACAGACAAGGACTCAACTCCATCTATATGATGTATAAATCAGGCGCTCGCGGCAGCAAAGACCAAATCAAACAATTGGGCGGTATGCGCGGTCTGATGGATAAACCCACCAAAACTTCAGCAACTGCCGGTGGTGATGTGATTGAGACACCCATCAAATCCAACTTCAAAGAAGGTCTCACCGTTCTCGAGTATTTCATCTCCACCCACGGTGCCCGCAAAGGTCTGGCTGACACTGCTTTGAAAACAGCTGATGCCGGTTATCTGACCAGACGTCTGGTGGATGTTGCTCAGAATGCCATCATCACGATGGAAGATTGCGGAACCTCGCGCGGTGTAAACATGACCTGTCTTAAAGAAGGCAATGAAATCGTCCAGACTCTGGCAGAGAGAATCCAGGGCAGAACTGCTGCCGAGGACATCATTGACCCTGTCACCGGAAAAACGATTGTGCAGACAGGTGAAGACATCACCAATAAAATGGCGCGCACCATTCAAAACCACGGCATTATTTCTGTCCGGGTGCGTTCCGTTCTGACCTGTGAAGCAGAACGCGGCATCTGCGGTGCTTGTTATGGCAGAAACCTGGCAACTCAGAAGCATGTGATTATCGGCGACCCAGTCGGTATCATTGCTGCCCAAAGCATCGGTGAGCCCGGAACCCAGCTTACGCTGCGAACCTTCCATATCGGTGGTGCAGCCAGCACTGCTACCGAACTTGCCGAAGTCGCCTCCAATTTTGACGGCATTGTCAAATTTGAGAGAATGAACTATGTTATAAACCGCGACCAGCAATTCATATCCGTCAGTCACCTCGGTAAAATCAACATCGTTGATGAAAAAGACCAGGATAGAATTCTGGAAGAATACAAGGTCGAATATGCCGCCACTATTCACGTCAAAGACGGTCAGAAAGTGGCAAAGGACACTGTGCTGCTGAGCTGGGACCAATACAACAATCCCCTCATCTCCACAGCCAAGGGTGTCCTGCATTATGAGAACTTCCTCAAAGACCTTACCTACAAGGAAGAATACAACGATATCACCTTCACGCGTGACCTGACCATTATCGAATCCAAGGAACGCAAGGTGCAGCCCCAGTTCAAGATTGTCAGCGACGAAGGCGCTATTACCCAGGTTCCTCTGCAGACCGGTCTGATTGTCAGGGTGGAAGACGGCAGTTACGTTTACACCGGTGATATTCTTGGTCAGACTTCGAGGACCACGATAAAACAGCGCGATATCACAGGCGGCTTGCCCAGGGTGCAGGATTTGTTTGAAGCACGTGTGCCCAAAGACAAAGCCAAAATCTCCGAAATCGACGGTTTGGTCACCATCGGTGGTCTGAAAAAGACAGGGCGTGATATCTATGTGACTCCCTCCAACGGTATCTTTTCTCCTGCCGAAGGCAAGGTCGTAGTCGAAACCATCGACGAGCAGACCTATATCTTCGTGCTTCCTGAAAAAGCAGTCTTTGCCGAGAAAGACGGCAAGGTCAGCATTACGGAAGATAAGAAGAAAAAGATTGTCACGATTACCAAGAAGGGCTCCAAACCCGTTGAATATGAGATTCCCAAGAAGTTTGAACTGATTGTCAGCGAAGGCGATTCCGTTAAGGAAGGCAGTCCGTTATGCGGAATCAGGTTCATGGTTCCGGGTGACCAGGAAAGCATCGTTGCCACCGGCGACCCTGTCAAAGACGGACAGCCTCTGGCAGGACGTAAATATGCCATCCCTTCCGGGAAAAGGATTATTGTGCATCAGGGCGACTGGGTGGAAAGCGGTGACGCTTTGTCCGACGGTCCTTTTGACCCGCACGATATGCTGGTTAAGGGTATTATCGAAGCTCAGATGCTTATCCTCAATGAAGTGCAGGAAATTTACCGCAAACAGGGCGTGAAGATTGACGATAAGCACGTTAGCGTCATCATCCGCCAGATGTTCAAAAAAGTCCGCATTACCGATCCGGGACAGACCAGCTTCCTGGAAGGCGACATTGTGGATAAGGTCCTGGTCGAAAAAGAAAATCGCTTTGCCCAGCAAAACGATTTGGACCCCGCCCAGTTTGAACAGCTCCTGCTTGGTATTACCAAGACTTCGCTGCTCACCGAAAGCTGGCTTTCCTCAGCTTCCTTCCAGGAAACCACCAAGGTCCTGACCAAGGCTTCCATCGAAGGCAGGATTGACCATCTGGAAGGTCTCAAGGAAAGCATCATCCTAGGTCACAGAATACCTGTCGGAACTGGCTCGCGCATCTATACCCAAAGGGTCAAGCAAGCCATCAACGAAGGCAAGACCGTGGCTGAAATTGTTCAGGAAATTGCTCATCCTGCCGAGCAGGAAGGCTCTGAAAACATCTATGATTTTTAATCCAAACCCAAATAAATAGAAGGAGAAAGAAGTGCCAACTATTAATCAGTTGATTCGCAAAGGCAGAAAAGAAATCATTGCGAAAAAGAAAACCAGGGCGCTGATGGGATGTCCGCAAAGGCGCGGAGTATGCACTCGTGTTTACACGACAACGCCCAAAAAACCCAATTCTGCTTTGCGCAAAGTTGCCCGTGTCCGTTTAGTAAACGGTTTTGAAGTTACTGCCTATATTCCCGGCGAAGGTCATAACCTGCAGGAACACTCAATTGTTTTGGTACGTGGCGGTCGTGTAAAAGACCTGCCCGGTGTCCGTTATCACATCATCCGCGGAGCTTTGGATTCTGCCGGAGTGGAAAAGAGAACCAATTCCCGCTCCAAATACGGAACCAAGAGACCCAAGGCTGCCAAAAAGTAGAGGTGAACGATGCCAAGAAAGAGAAGAGCTGTTACCCGTGTGGTGTTGCCGGATCCCAAGTATAACGACCTTATCGTCACCAAGTTTATGAATTGCGTTATGAAACGCGGTAAGAAATCTGTTGCAGAAAGAATCGTTTACGGTGCTTTTGAGATTATCGCCGAAAAGACCAAACAGGACCCTCTGGAAGTATTCCGGACCGCTCTGGAAAATGTCCGTCCCCTGGTCAAGGTGATGTCTCGCCGCGTCGGTGGTTCCAACTATCAGATACCCACCGAAGTCAACGAGAAGAATGGTCGCGCCATCGCTTTCCGTTGGATTATCAGCTATGCCCGCGCCCGTTCTGAAAAGACCATGCGCGATAAGCTGGCAGGCGAATTGATGGCTGCCTATAAGAAAGAAGGCAACAGCATCAAGAAACGCGAAGATACCCACAAGATGGCAGAAGCCAACAAAGCTTTTGCCCATCTCCGCTGGTAGTTAAGTAGCGACGGGCGTCTCGTCTGTCGTCATTCCTGCGTAGGCAGGAATCCATGCTGTTTACTTCCGGTGCAAGCCGGTATCCAATTATACAAAAGCCCGTCACCAGATGGGCTTTTTACATGTCACCACAAAGGCATTAAGAAACACCTAGGGATTATCTACCACAGAATTAACAGAAATACACAGAAAAGCCAACTAGGACGTCATTCCTGCGCAGGCAGGAATCCCTACTGTTTACAGGTTATTCTCACATCTCAGAAACTAGCAATTTCAGACCAGTTCTATTTTAGTGGCTACCAAGCCTTTCTCATTG
>DAHVPA010000142.1 GCA_027318525.1 Candidatus Cloacimonadota bacterium
ATGCCGGAGGCAGCAGTTATGGTGATGTGATATCCTTCCGCACCGCCAATATCGGAGTTCCTTCCACCCAAGCCAGCAGCCTTGTCCTTTATCCCGGCAATACTTCTATTCAGGCAACCTGGACTCCCGGCAATGGAGCAAAGCGCATCGTCAAGATCAATACAGCCAATAACTTCACCAATCCTGTCAATGGCATGGATTATCCTGCCAATGCAGTCTATGGAGGCAGTGGCGAGCAGGTAGTTTATAACGGTGCCACCCAGATTGTGGAAGGCGAAGCCATCAATGCAGTCTCCGTAACAGGATTGACCCCCAATACGACTTATTGGCTCAGGGTCTATGATTACAACGGTGCCGGGTCAACCACCCTTTACAACACTACTCCGGCGACCAATAATCCACGCAGTGCCACTACGCTCAATTCCAATACGAATAATTATTACAACGGCATATCAGGCACAGGCACGACCTTGAAAACAGCTCTGCATAACCTTATTCGCAATACGCATCTGACAGAATTTTCCTATGATGCGCTCTGGACCCAACTGCAATATACGGATGAGGACAGCCTCAATACCAATAACATCATAGAAATCTACACCGGCTGGTCTGTGCCCAAAAGCTATAGTGGTGGCGGGACCTCCCAATGGAACAGGGAACATACCTGGTCCAAGAGTCACGGAGATTTCGGCGAGTCTGCTCCTGCCGGAACAGATCTGCATCACCTGCGCCCTGCCGATTCCACAGTCAATTCCGCCAAAGGCAACAAGGATTTCGATGAAGGCGGCAATGCTTATACAGATGCTTCACCCTACACTGGCTATGCCGGTGCAACGGGCTGTTTCACTGATACAGATTCCTGGGAACCAAGAACTGTGGAAAAAGGCGACGTCGCCCGCATGATTCTTTACATGGCAGTCCGTTATGACGGAGACGACACCTCCTACAACCTGGAAATGCAGGATGCGACACCCACCAGTGGACCTTTTTACGGCAAGCTTTCCACCCTGCTGCAATGGCATGTGCAGGACCCGCCTGACAGCTGGGAACGCAGACGTAACAACCGCATCCAGGAACGCCAGGGCAACCGCAATCCCTTTATCGACCATCCTGAATATGCAAATATGATTTGGGCACCCACTGCTCTGCCTGCCAGTGTCTCTGATTCCATAACCTTTGTAGCCAGCTGGACTCCTGCTGTGGACGCCACCTCTTATTACTTGGATGTTGCCGCCGACAGTCAATTCACCAGCTTCGTTTCAGGTTACCAGAACCTCAACGTGGGAAACTCAACCTTACGCAACATCTCTGTACCACAATCCAATCAGACTTATTACTACCGTTTGCGCTCATTTTATACCAGCGGTTACAGTATGTATTCCAATGTAGCTTCTGTTTCCCTGAACAGCACTCCAGTAATGTATGCTGCATTTGATACAAGCTGGGATTGGAACGAACAAAATGGCTACTATGTGGATGTGAGTTGGTCAACACTTTATGAGAATAACCTTAACGGCTTCAGCATAGTCCGTTCCCTTACTCCCAGTCTGATTGAGGCTATGATTGTCAACCCTCAGCCTGTGTCCGCCACTAATACCAACACTGTGCAAAACTATAACTACAGAGACGGTAATCTTACTAATTGGACTACTTATTATTACTGGATTAAGAGCATCAATCAGGATAACTCAAGTCAGTTCTATGGACCTGACTCTATTTATATTGGAGAAGTCGCCAACGATGACGAGGTCGGGATTCAGACCCTTCCTTCTATCAGCAGAATCTATCCCAATCCATTCCGAAACAATGTTTCCATTGAGCTTGCCCTGCCCAAGACAGAAACTTTGACAGTGAATGTATATAACCTGAAGGGACAGCTTATCCGCACTCTCTTCACAGGCACCAAAGCTGCCGGAACCCAGTCACTGAACTGGGATGGCACGGATGCTTCAGCCAGGCGGTGCAGTCCCGGAATCTATCTGGTGCGTCTGCAATCAGATAGCGGTATCACTCATAAAAAGCTGGTTTTGGAATAATCATTATCTCATTACATATAAATAAGCGGAGTGCGATAACTCCGCTTTTCTTTTATAAGAATTAATCTTTATGCTTCCGGAAACCAATGAGCAGTTTTGTTGGCAATCTTCACGAGAGACAGCATAACCGGGACTTCTACAAGAACTCCCACAACGGTAGCCATAGCAACCGGCGAAGTGGTCCCGAACAGAGAAATAGCCACTGCCACGGATAGCTCAAAGAAATTCGATGCACCAATCATCCCTGCCGGAGCGGCAATGCAATGTGCCAATCTGAGTCTTCGGCTGGTAAAATAGGCAATAAAAAAGATCAGAAAGGTCTGGATAGTTAGAGGTATTGCAATCAGCACAATATGAAGGGGGTTTTCCAGAATAACTTTGCCCTGAAAGGCAAAGATGATGATCAGGGTTAGCAGCAGACCGCCAATGGTTACGTTGTTAAATTTTGAGATGAACTTTGTGTTGAAGTATTCCAGACCCTTACGCTTGATCACACTTGTGCGTGTAATGATGCCACCCGCTAATGGAATTACCACAAAAAGAAATACTGATAATAGCAGAGTATTCCATGGTATTTTAATGCCACCAATCCCCAAAAGCAGAGCGACAATCGGCGTAAAAGCAATGAGTATTATTAAATCATTAGTTGCTACTTGAACCACAGTATATGCTGGATTGCCTTTGGTCAGATGGCTCCAGACAAAGACCATAGCCGTGCAGGGTGCAGCACCCAGCAGAATGGCTCCCGCCAGATAACTTTTTGCCAATTCCGCCGGTATCAGAGCTTTGAATACAACAAAAAAGAAGAACCATGCTATGACATACATTGTAAAAGGTTTTATCAGCCAATTGGTCACCCAGGTTACATAAAGCCCTTTGGGATTTTTGCCTACATTTTTGATACTGGCGAAATCCACCTTCATCATCATAGGATAGATCATCAGCCAGATCAGAACAGCTATAGGCAGGGACACTTGGGCGTATTCAAACCTGCCTAGGAAAGTAGGAATGCCGGGCAGGTATTTTCCAATCAGAATTCCTGCTGCCATGCAGAGGATTACCCAAAGTGTCAGGTATTTTTCAAAAAAACTGATACCCTTGATGTCAATTAATTGCTTTGCCATAACTTATCTCTACTTTTTAGGAGATTTGCCCAGCTCCTTATCCAGCAATTGGAAAATCTCTTCTTTGGGATAAAATCCCTCATGCCGGAATATCTCTTTGCCCTCGATATTAAGAAAGACCTGGGTCGGAATTACTCTTATCTTATATTCCGATGCCTTTTGCCTGTCTTTGTTGACATCGTGAAAAATCACTTTGACCTTTTCCTGATACTTATCCTCAACCGCCGTCATGACAGGTTTCATCATCTTACAGGGAATGCAGTTATTGGAACCAAGTTCCACAAATGTAACAATTGGTTTTGGCTTCTGTTTGTCTTTGGGGGTTGTTTTGGCTTGGCAACTCAGGATTATAAGCATCAGCATCGCAAGCGATATAAAAACAATCTTCCTGCTCATCTACAGCCCTTTTTCTGTTAGTTTATGCATGAGCTTCTCAATTATATCTTTATCATAGTCAAAGGTGCCTTCCTTTTTGACTCCCATTTGTGTTACTATCACATGGTTGAACTCCGTAATGCCCTTTTTTTCAAACATTTTTCTAAGACAGGCGACTTTGCAACCGTCTATCAGCAGGTCTTTCTTGCCTTCCGGAGTAACAGTGCCGCCGCAGCCGCAATCTCCTGCACCGATACATGTAGAGCAGCCCATTTTGTATTTGCCTGCAAGGTGCAGGGCTTTGGTCAGTTCAAAGGAAATTACGCCCACATTGCTGGCGCCGGCGCAGGCATAAACACTGACAGGCGCATCATTGGTCACGCAGCCGTCGGAGCAGCTGCTGCCGGAACCGCAGTCACAGGAGCAGCCACAGCTTTCTTTTTCTTCCATTTTATACCTCTATGAGATTAGTTTTATAATGTCAACAGGACTGAGCAACCTGCCGCTGGATTTGACCACTTCATCCACCACCAGGGCGGGAGTGGACATCACACCGTATTGCATGATGTCTTTCAGTTCAGTCACCTTTTCCACTGTTGCGCTAATGCCGCTTTGCTCCAGTGCTTTATGCACGTTTGCCTCCAGCTTTTTGCAGTTGGCGCAGCCGCTTCCTAGAACCTTAATTATCATATAAAACTCCTTCTAATCATTTGAATATCATATATATTCCGGCGCTGACCACCAATAATGCGCAGATGCGTTTCACCCAGACCAGTTTTTTTGATTTCTCGTTCCAGTTGAGCAGTTTCTGCACCCAGGTCAGGGACGTCCCGGCAGCAACAATTACTGCGCAGTGTCCCAACGCATACAACCCCAGGGCAGCGATTGCCAGAACCGGCTTGGTATCTGCCAGGCTGAAAGCCAATCCCAGCACAGGAGCCATAAAGGCAAAGGCGCAGGGACCCAGTGCCAGCCCGAACAGCAGTCCAACCACTAAGTAAGACCATTTGCTGTCGAGGTTAAATTTATAGCGAGAGAGCAGGGAAATATTGCCCAGCGGCAAAAGGTCTGCCAGCAGGATTCCTCCGATCACCAGGGCTATGCCAAACACCAGGTTGGCATGGCTTCCCAAATCTCCCGCCATTCTTCCCAAACCGATTGTCACTGCCCCGACTATGATAAAGCTGAACAAAATCCCCAGTGAGAAGATCAGGCTCAGCAGGAAAGCATCCTTCACCTTGAGTGATTTCTTTCCGGTCAGGAAGGCAAGCACCAATGGTATGCTCGAAAGGTGGCAGGGACTGAGCAGAACGCTGGCCAGCCCCCAGACAAATGCTGCAATCAATGTGACTGCCGGATTTCCGTATAAAGCGTTGTAGAGATTACTGAAAACCGCTTCCAGCATCACATTATCCAGTTAAAGAGATAACCCGTAAACACTATCCCCAGCCCGACGATGCCAACGAACACAGCCAGCAGCTTAGGTTTGAGCACTCTGCGCAGGAGTATCATTTCGGGCAGGGAAAGACCCGTGACTGCCATCATGAAAGCTAGCGCAGTGCCGAGGGCGACGCCTGCCCGGGTCAGTTCACTTACCAGCGGGATGATGCCTGCCGCGTTGGAATAGAGCGGAATCCCTATCAGCACGGCAATCAATACTGCAAAGGGATTGTCTTTGCCGGCAATACTGGCAAGCGCGTTGGACGGCACCCAGCCATGCATGACACCGCCGATGCCGATGCCGACTACTACATAGAGCCAGATTTTTT
>DAHVPA010000143.1 GCA_027318525.1 Candidatus Cloacimonadota bacterium
AAGCCGAAGGCGAGAGCATCAGTGAAGTAATTTTCCTGGGTGATTATATTGACTGCGGACCTTCCTCCCGGCAATTGATAGACCTTATCCTGCAACTCAAACAGGATTTCCCGGTTGTCACTCTTTTGGGCAACCATGAGGAAATGCTCCTCTCCTATTACCACAAGACCTTCAATCAAATCAAAGCCGGAAACATGTGGCTCAATTTCAACGGAGGTGTGGAGACCATCCGCAGCTTTTATCACCAATCTGCCATATTCAAATCCGGTCCTTATCCTTCTGAAAAGCAGATATCTGAAGCTTTGTATTTTGCAGACATCATCATGCTGGACGAGAAATACAGCTCTTTCTTTGACCAACTGCAGATAAGTCACAAAGTAGCTCTGGATAAAGCCGGAGAGCATCCTGACCTGTTGTTTTGCCATTCCATCCCCAGTCCCAGATATGACTTGGATAAACAGCTGGCGCTACAGACCTGGCAGGATTTGCATAGATTCATGGACTCAGAGAACTGCGCTCTGGATGAAACCCCCATCTGGAACAGGCAACTGCTTTCCTCACAACTGAAGGAAAACCTGATTGTAATCCATGGTCACACCCCAACCCGCTATTATAAACAGATGACCAAGCTCATCAGGCATTGGGAGGACGAGGAACACGCACCTTACGTTGTGAGGGAAAAGAAAAGCAGGAAACTGGTGCAGATTGATATTGACTCAGGGCTGATTTACGGCGGCACCCTGACCATGCTGGCTATCGACGATGCTCCCGAGGCGGAGAATCTCTTTCCCCGTTATCTTTCAGTCAATCCCAAAAGCGGTTTCAGAAACAAGCTCTTCAGCCTGCGTGAACTGAACCTGCTCTGATTATTTCAGTCCGAAGACCGCAGAAATCGTTACTGAGATACTCTTGTTGCGTGTGCTGGTGTTGTAAATCCCATAATCCGAAACGTCAGTGGAGTATGGCTCTGTAATCTGAAAAACGCCTGCCTTGGCTTCGCGCATCTTTCCCAGTCTCACTTTAGCTGATGAAGATACTTCCTTAGCCCTTTCCAGAGCGTCAGAGGTGGCTTCTGACAGCAGTTGTTTTTTCATTTCGGGTAGTTTGGTATAAAGGTAGGAAAGGTTGGACATCTGCAGCAGCAGTCCTTTCTCCGCAAAGAATTCCGGATTAAGGGAGAGCTTTTCGATAGTATCCAGTTGATTGGAGATGATAAATACATTCTGGTTCAGATTGTAAGAAGTAATATGCCCGTAGTTGTCATACATGGGATTGCTGGTTATGGGCTGGATGTTGATTTCCTTTTCCGGGATACCGTTTTTGACGAGATATGCCTTAAAATCGTTTACGTCGGCAGCAAGTTTTTTATAGGAGGAGCTCAGCGCTTCCACTTCCGAGGTTTTCTGCACGGTCAGATTCCATTTAACCATGTCCGAAACAAACTGCTTGCTGGCGTAACCTACTATCCGCAAAGACTTCTGCTGCTGCTTGCTCTGCACGAGAAAAATCCCGATTAATAGCATACCGATGACAAAACTGAGTCCCAATATCTTGGAATTTCCGTTTAGCATAATCACCTCACTGTTTTCCCTAAATACATTTTCACCTCCTAATCCCTGCTGATATTAAGTCAAGGATTTTCCTGCATCTCGCCCAGCTCTGTTTTTCCCTTTCCTCAACCCAACCACAGATGCATTACTTGACTATTACTATACTATTACGGTATCAATACGGTCATTGACTGTAATGCTACCGTAATAGTACCGTATTAATACCGTAGTGCTGTTAAGGATGGATTGTGAAAAATTGCTCGACAGAATATCGGGGCTAAAAGGATGTTGTTAAATTCAAAACTGGCGCGCTGATTGCATCATAAACTGATATCTTTTGGTTGGAGACGGATTATGCGAAGATTTTTCCTGCCGCTGATTATTGCTGTGCTGGCAACCGCTTTGAGCGGTAAAAGCCTTTGGATGGAAAAGACTGACGATGGAAACCTGAAGCTTAGTTTTCAGATACCGGAAGTCACTACGGAGAAGTCTGTTTCAGAAGGCAACCTGCAGACCCGGATAAAGGTTGAGTCAACCGACGGGGAAGAATGGCAGGAAAACATGTCCGGTCTGCCGCAGCTGCAGAGTTGGATTTACGTCCCGGCAGGTTATGCAGCGGAGGTGCAGGTCGTCAGTCAGGATACCAGGACGGATAATACACTATCCGGATTTCGGACAGATCCCGCAGAAGCAGGAGTTCCCTGGATTGACATATCCGAGACAGCTGTTTTACGTGGCAACAGGCTGCTTTCCCTCTGTGTCAAACCCTTCCGTTATAATCAGACGGAAGGTAAAATGACAGTCCTGAACAGGGCGGAGCTCAGAGTAAACTTTATCCCTGACAGCAGCAATCAGTCCTCTGCCCGGTTACTATCTCCCGCCACTCTGCAGATGGTTAAATCCATGTGTCTGAACAGAGATGACATCCGCACTCCGGCACAGGGTCCGGGCAGTTATGTAATCCTTTATAATGGCAGCACGTTAACAAATATGATTCAGCCTCTGGCAGACTGGAAACACGCCAAAGGCTACAATGTGGCAATGGTCAATATCAGTTCTATCGGAACGACGACTGACGCCATCAAAAGTTATCTTCAAACAGCATATGACACCTGGCTTGAACCGCCTGAATTCATATTGATTCTGGGCAAATCAGTCGGTTCCACCCAAATGGTGCCATCTTATATAGAACCATATAATTACAATACCGTAGGCGATTACAGGTATACGTTGCTGGAAGGTGCAGACCAGATTCCGGATGCTTTCATCGGCAGAATCACCTTTGCCAGCACAGATGAATTGCAGACAGCTATCAACCGCATCCTTAACTATGAAAAAATGCAGTCTCTTTCGGCATCAGATTGGCAAAACAAGTCCTTTCTGCTGGCGGATATATCAGATTCGGGCGAATCCTGCCTCACCACCATGCATTATATCAAATCGCTGTTGCAGGAATATAATCCCGGAGTGCAGTTAATGGAAGCCTATTCCGGTTCTTTTCCCAGCCAGATTAACACAGCATTCAATAGCGGAATCGGCACCTACTGGTATCGGGGGCATGGAGATTTCAGCGGCTGGAGCACTACAGACATCAATAATCTGAATAACTCGGGAAAGTTTCCCTTCTTCTCATACATCACCTGTTTTACAGCCAACTTCAACTCATCCACCTCCGTTTCGCAAGCGGAAAGACTGATCAGACTGGGCACACCCCAAGTTCCCAGAGGTGCCATCGGAGTGGTTGGCGCAACATGTGAAACCCACACTTGCCTCAATAACATAGTGACGGGTGGAATGGCATTTGGCATATACAAGGAAAATCTGACCCAATGCGGTCCTGTCATGCTGCGTGGAAAGCTTGCGTTGCGAGCAAATTATCCGCAAAATCCGGCTAGTTATGTGGATCAGTATATGCAGTCCATCAACCTGATGGGCGATCCCGGACTGGAGATTTGGCTTAAACCGGCAGCAGTGATATCTGTGTCAGCTCCTTCAACCCTTTCCGCACAAGGCGGCAACGCTTCCATTCGTGTCACTTTGGCTGATGGAACACCTGTGGAGGGAGCTTGGGTTTGTCTGTCCAAAGGTAATAATGAGCTTTTTGTCAGAGGTTATACCAACAGCTCAGGATGGATTGTGTTGCAATATAATTCTGTAACACCAGGCTTAGTCACGCTTACGGTAACCAAACCCAATCACAAGACCTTTCAGACTAACCTGCCGCAGCAGACCAGTCAACCGGCACCCACTCTGCAGGATATTACTGCTTTGCAACAGTGTTATGCCGGCTCGGAACTTGCTTTCCCCGTAACTTTCACCAATAGTGGCAGCACGGATTTAACCGGGGTCTTTGCAGTATTGAGTTCGCTTACCGGAGATGTCAGCATAAGTCAGGATTCGGTCTTTCTGGGAGACCTGCCGGCAGGCTCAAGCAGCACATCGACGGGAAATTTCCAGATAACAATAAATCCATCCATTCCCAAGGGCAGTCAAATCTATCTACAGCTTCAACTGCAGACTGCTCAAGGCGATTTCAGCTATCCGCTCATACTTGCAGAAAACGGTCCTGAACTGGCTATTGCAGCATCTTCCTTTGAGGCTAATCCACTCAACCATGGCACAAACTTTCTGAATCTGGTTTTGGAGAATGTTGGACCAACAGGAATGACCGGACTGGAAGCTATCCTGCAGAGTTCCAATCCTTTGGCAGTGGTGCAAAATCCCAATCAGACTTGGGGTGCAATCGCTGCCGATTCGCTATATTCAATACCGGTTCCTTTTGAAATAACGGTGGCGGATTCCCTTCCTGAAGGGGCGGTTGTCAGATTTACTCTGGAACTTTTCAACACAGCGGGATTCGTGCAATATATCCAAATCGAAAACAGGATAGGGACGATTTCCACCAACGATATGACAGGTCCTGACAGCTATGGATATGTTTGTTACGGACCAGGTGATGCGGGATATGTGAACTACAATTGGATAGAGCTGGATCCAACTCAAGGGGGCACCGGCTATTACATAAATATGTCTGATACCAACATCGATGGAGGGGGGGTAAGCTCATTAATCAACCTGCCCTTTAACCTCAGATATTATGGCAGATCATATAGTCAGCTTTCCATCTGCACCAACGGATTTATTATGCCCGGCACGCAATCCAGCATAGAATGGATGAACTGGCAGATTCCAGGTCCAATGGTGCCCAGACCAATAATTGCGCCTTTCTGGGACGACCTTCTGACAGACAGCAGCAGCCGGATTATGTATAAATACGACCCTGTCCTGAATGCTGAAATCATCCAGTGGCAGAACATGAAGAATAAGCATGTCCCTTCCAATCGTGAGACGTTTCAGGTCATTATCTACGACCCTGTTTATAACTCGACACCTACAGGGGACAGTCCCATCCTCTTCCAGTATAAAATGTTCAACAATGTGGACAGCGGCAACTATGGCAACGACTATATCGACCATGGACAATACGCTTCCATCGGGATTGCAGACCATACAGGATTGAACGGGATTGGTTATAGCTTCAATAATCAGTATCCCGGAACTGCAATGAGCCTGTCTTCGTTTTCAACCCTTTATTTTACAACCCTGCCCACTTACCAGACAGCAGCCAATCCGGTCATTTTGAATTGCCAGACTGCTGAACTGAACGGTAATGGCAATGGGCAGGTTGATGCCGGAGAACAAATCAGTCTGACCTATGTGCTAAAAAATATCGGTTTGGAAACAATCGCCCCAT
>DAHVPA010000144.1 GCA_027318525.1 Candidatus Cloacimonadota bacterium
AGCCTGGAATTATACGACTGGCAGCGCTATGGTCGTGGTTGGAGTAGTTGATAGCGGATTGCTGCTTAACCATCCCGATCTGATGTCAAATATCTATCACAATCCCAATGAAATTCCTGCCAACGGGATTGATGATGATAACAACGGCTATATTGATGACTATACAGGTTGGGATTTTGCCGATGCTCCGGAAATGAATGACGAGGCTTTGGGTGATTATAT
This sequence comes from Candidatus Cloacimonadota bacterium, assembly GCA_027318525.1. GTDB lineage: Bacteria > Cloacimonadota > Cloacimonadia > Cloacimonadales > Cloacimonadaceae > UBA5614. Next base: position 223 of record DAHVPA010000144.1, read on the forward strand.
CGGTCAGGACAATGACGTGACTGACGAAAACTATCACGGCACCCATGTCGCCGGTATTCTTGGTGCTGTCACCAATAATGGACTCGGGATTGCAGGCGTTTGCTGGAATGTTAAAATACTCCCCATGCGCGCCGGATTCAGGACCACTTCAGGAACCGGTTTCCTGCAGGATGATGATGCTGCCGCAGCAGTAATCTACGGAGCAGATATGGGATGCAGCGTAATGAACCTGAGCTGGGGTGACGCTGCTTATTCGCCTATTATAGCTGATGCCTGCAACTATGCCTATGAACGCGGGATAGTGCTTGTCGCCTCAGCCGGTAATGATCCCGGACCTTATCTCAGCTATCCTGCCAAGCTGGCAAGCGTTATCTCCGTCGGAGCCATTGATCCATACAAAAACCTGGCTGGATTTTCCAGTTACGGTCCTGAACTTGACCTTGTAGCTCCGGGACAGGAGATTTACAGCACCTATAAAGCGGAAGGTTCCGAGCTGTATGAACAGATGTCGGGAACTTCGATGTCAGCTCCTTTCGTGACAGGGAGCGTAGCTCTGTTGAAATCGATTCACCCCAATCTGACGCCCGATGAAGTCAGGTCACGCCTGTTAAGCTCAACTGATGATTTGGGACAGGTAGGTTTTGACCAGTATTTCGGGCATGGGCTTCTTAATGTCCGCAAGCTTCTGGAAAACGTCAGTGCACCCTATGTCCATGTCGAATACCCATCCGACAATCTGGGAGTCTCCGGCGATTTTGATATCAGGGGATCAATCGGAGGCAGTAATTTTTTCCGTTATTCTGTGATGTGCGCCTGGCAGGATGAAACCCATCTGACAGATTGGAAGGATGTTTACGACAATTCACCCAGCCCGACGTTTTATTATGAACCGGTCACAGACGGCATTATTGCCCGGTTCAGACTGCACGAACTGATGAATGAAGGGCTTTATGTAATCAGGATTCAGTATGAAAGCAGAGACGGATCGGTCTATAACTTGTTCCGTTCTGTCAATATGGACCAGTCTGTTCCGCTTCTGCGTCCCAATACGTTTTCCGTTATGAAGCGATATGATGGGCAGAACGTCCGCTTTTATGCCGGAGCCAGATTCAACGAAGCTGTCAGGGCAGAGCTCGTGGTTTTTGCTGCTGACTCCACCCGTTATTCAATTTATCCCGCCAAGCTTGATTCCATTCAGGTCTGGGCGTTGCCAAACACGATTTTCCCCGGAAACATCAGCGTTGAGATTCATGCTACGAACAGCAGTGACCTTACCTATTATTCTTCCCTGATGACAGATGTGGCGAATATCAGTTATGAGATCGTGCCCAATTACGGTTACGAAGCGCGTCAGATTGGCGAACCAATGGTTACTCTCAATCGTTTCTTTGATTTTAACCTAAACGGAGTTCCGGAATTTCTGGCAATGGAGCTTCCAACGACCGGATATGGTGTGGATAGGATTTATGAGCCAACGGAAGGCGACCTTGAGGTCAGATATACCTATGGCTCTCGTTTCATGCCTCTGGATATGGGAAATACCAATTCCTGGGGGCAGGAATATCTTACTCTCAATCTCGACACTGCTTCCCTTTATGAAACCCTGGCTTCCAGCATCTATCCGACTGCTTCCATCTGGTCGGACACCGGTGTTTCAGGTGGAATTATTGCCGATTACGATAACGACGGCATCAAGGAATTACTACTCGTCAAAAACCTTGCCAGTGAACGTGTGATCAATCTCCACAAACGCATTGGACCCCCCAATGAGGTTTCTGCTGCCAAGATTACTCTGCGTAATACCTCTCCCACCAATCTCAGAAACATGTTTGTGCCGACTATTATCTGCGCCAATCTCGACAATGACAACCGTCCGGATATCCTGACTGCTGATACGGATGGCGATATTATGATATATGAAGTAACTGGATCTCAAAGTGCAGTCCTGACCTGGAGCTTCCGAATGGCTGTTTCCAATACCTATTACCTTACAACCGGTGATTATGACGGCAACGGCAGCACTGATTTTATGGTGGGTGGTTATCATACAGATGTTTTGGATCCCAACCAGAATTTCTGGTTTTTTGAAGCCTTTACCCGCAACAGTGATAACAACTACCGCAGTATGGGTTACTTCCAGTTCAACCAGGTCAATTCTCAAAATGCCGTGCAGTCCTATGACTTGGATGGTGACGGCAGCCATGAAATCATCATGTCGCTTTCTCCCAATCTTTATGTGGTCAAGTATCAGCAGGGTGAGTTTCGTCCCATCTTCTGTGATACCAGTGCCCGCACCTATCAGATTGCAGTCTGGTCAATGAATGGTCAGCCGCATTTCATGACCAACCGCTACAATGCTGCAGATACCCTCAAAGCCTTTGTCTGGACCCCCCAGGCTGCTTTTTCGGGACCTGCTACTCCATCCAACCTTACTGCCAGACCTTTGGACGGCTCTCATGTCCTGCTCCAATGGCAGGAAACTGGTGCTGATTACTATTGCCTATACCGCAAGGATGAGGACCATCCTTCCCTGAAGATTGCCGACATCATTGGCAGTTCTTACATCGATTCCACTGTTGTCTCCGGAAAAACCTATCATTACTCGATTACAGCCTGTGACAACAGCTTCTCCCCGCCGGAAAGTGTGCCCAGTCAATGGCTGGCTGTTATTCCTCTGGAGCGTCCTGAAGTTACTGATGTGGTCATGATAGGTGCTAATGAACTGAGGGTCACCTTTTCCAGCCAGCTGGCATCTTCTGCTTTAAATTCCGGCTGCTACCGGGTTGACCACAATATGGGCAATCCTCTTTCCGTGAATAGTGTGCTCAATCAATATGGAGTCCAGCTTCGCTTCAGGTCTGTCTTTCCGGCTGATGTGGATAGTTTTTATCTGTCACTGCAGAATATCTATGGTGTTTCCGGAGTTGCTCCTTCCCAATTGGTGCATTCCTTTGGTTACAATCAGGATTTTACGGCACCTTATATCGAATCTGCAGTCGTGGGGGATGACAACCGCTCTGTGCAGATTACCATCAGTGAATCTGTCCTGCCTGCCACAGCTATGAATCCTGACAATTATGAACTGGTTCTGCCTGCCAACGATGCGCTAAACAGCATCCAATCAGTTTCTGTGGATGCCAACCTCATCTCTGTCCGGCTCAACTCTCAGCTCAAATATACCAATCAGCTTTATTACATGATTTTAAATAATATCACCGATTTGGCTGGAAATCCCATCATCGCCAATCAAAACATCTGTAAGTTTTATCGCGCCGATATTACCAATCTATCCAGTCTTGTCACATATCCCAATCCTGTAAAGGTATCTCAATACAATCAGGTCAACTTTATGAACTTCCCTCCTGATATAAGGGGTAAACTGGCAATTTACAGCGCTTCCGGCGACCTTGTCTATGACACAGGGATTGGTCCTTTCAATCCCACCACCAGCAATATTTCCTATCAGTGGAATCTCAAAAACAACTCCGGTAAAAGGGTTTCCTCCGGGATTTATTACTACGTCGTCAACATGGGCGGTGAGACCCGCAAAGGCAAAATCGCTATCCTGAATTAGGATTTGCGGTCAGACTCCGGTTCACACATTGTCAGACATGATTGCCTAACCAAAAGGAAGGCAAGAGTGCCTAGGCTAAGCAATAAAATCCATGCTGTTTTTGCTATCCGGTTGAGTTTGTCAAATTGGTTGCTTAAAATATTTCAAATGAAGCATGTTTGACGGGAGGGGTCATCGAGGGGTCTTCGAGGGCTTTCCCCTCGATAACCCCTCGCAGCATTTATGGAAGCAGACTAAATCCTGATAAATGGATAAACAGGATTTCAAGTCATAAAAACATCAGCGCAGCAGCATCAGCTTGCGGTTGACTCTGTGTCCTTTGTCACTTATGATGGAGATTTGATACAATCCGGAGGCGCACAGCCTGCCGTGGTTATCCCTGCCGTCCCAACTCAGTTCTGTAGCACCTTTTTCCCAAAGATTTGACCACACAAGCTGCCCTTTCAGGTTATAGACTGCCACCCTGGTCTCTATTGACTTCGGAGCATCAAATTTTAGTGTCAGTTGCGAGGCAGCAGGATTAAAGGGATTGGGATAGATAGAAAGCTGATTTACCGGCTGGACTTCCTCCTGATTGGATGTATAAGTAATCACAATCTGGTTGAGAGCAAAATATTCTCCGGATGAGTACATTCCTGACAAAGTGTATGTGTGCTCAATTCCCTCTTCAGGTATCGGGATATTGACTGATGAGTTAGGCAGGTTTATTTGTGTAAGAAAAACTCCATTATCATACAGATTGTAATAGCTGGGACCGGGCATGTAGTGCGGTGGAATCCAGTAAAAATTTAAAATATCAGTAATCTTATAGCCGAAATGATTGGGGAGTTGGACTATCGGGTCAGGTGGAATTTTCCAGTAGTTTCCTGTAGCCAGAGGAAATAAAGTCCCGTCAGGCTCAACTGTTTCAGCATCCTCATAGCTCACCTGCTCAGCTAATCCTGATGTCATGATCTCTATAATCTTCCAGTTTCCGGAATTATTGTCATACAGTTGTTTTTCCACAATGCTGCCGCTGTTTTCCAACGTTATCAGGTCATAGATATAAGCATCGGGTCCGGTAAAGGAGGTGATTCCTGTAATGGCTGAAGCGCTTGCCAGGATTGGCGTCTGCTCACTGATGGAGTATTTCCAGAACTGAATCCAGGTGCCACTGATATCAAGATTGTCTATCTTTCTCCAAATGGGCGTAGAAGCAATATCATAGTTAATCATAATGCCGTCATTGTCAGTTTTGGAGTAACGGCAGATATGCAGGTAGTCTCCATCCCTGTAGAGCCAATGTCTCTCAGTCGGGGCATAAACGAAAAATCCTCTTTCCAGTGGATAAGAAAGATGAGTCCCGATGACTTCCGGATAGCCTATCCAAAAGTAATCAGCAGGTATAGAATTGATAAGCATCATGTCACCAATGCTGA
>DAHVPA010000145.1 GCA_027318525.1 Candidatus Cloacimonadota bacterium
AGACGCCATCAGGGATTACCTCAGCAAACACAACGTCAAGCGTGCCATCATCGTCGGTGCCGGCTATATCGGTCTGGAAATGGCGGAAAACCTCCGTCATCTGGGCATCTTTGTGACCATCGTCGAGCTGGCAGAACAGATGATGATTTTCCTTGATTACGAAATGGCGGCGGAAGTGCATCAGCACCTCAAAACCAAGCAGGTCGAGTTTTACCTCAAGGATGCAGTCAAAGGATTTGTGCGCGAGGACGACAACCTGATAGTCAAGCTGGAAAGCGGAAAAGAACTGAGCTGCGACATGGTGCTGCTCTCCATTGGAGTCAGACCCGAAAGTCACCTTGCCGCAGAAGCCGGTCTGGTCTTGGGAGTGAACAAAAGCATCGCCTTCAATCCCTATCTGCAGACTTCCGAACCCGATATCTATGCGGTTGGGGATGCCATCAGCTTCACCAATCCCATCACCCGCAAGCCTGCCTGCACCTATCTGGCAGGTCCTGCCAACAAACAGGGACGCATCTGCGCCGATAATCTTGTCCGGGGCAATCAGCACAAGTATGAAGGCTCCATCGGCACCGGCATTGCCAAGGTGTTTGACGTCACAGTGGCTTCGACCGGCGCTTCCGAAAAGCTGCTCAAGGCGGAGGGAATCCCCTGTCTGTCCTTTATCACGCACAGCTCATCCCATGCCGGATATTATCCCGATGCTCTGCCCATGTCGCTCAAGATTGTCTTTGCTCCCGAAACAGGCAAGCTGCTGGGTGCCCAGGCTGTCGGTTATGAGGGTGTGGACAAGCGCATTGACCTGCTGGCAGCAGTCATCAAAAGAGGCGGCACGGTTTATGACCTGCAGCAGATTGAACACGCCTATGCCCCGCCTTTTTCCTCAGCCAAGGACCCCGTTAATATCGCCGGATTCGTGGCGGAAAATATGCTGAGCGGTATGTTTAAATCCATCAACTGGTGCGAGCTGGAATCCCTTGATTACAAAGATACGGTGCTGGTGGATGTGCGCACGGAGGAAGAATTTGCCCTGGGTAATATCCGTCCTGCTGTCAACATCCCCGTGGATGATTTGCGCAAGAGACTGGGAGAGCTGCCCAAAGACAAGAAAATCGTGGTTTACTGTGCTGCCGGACAGAGAGGTTATTTTGCCGCCCGCATCCTGATGCAGCATGGCTACAAGGAAGTTTATAATCTGAGCGGCGGATATAAGACCTATGAATATGCATCGCAGAAACAGAGCAACGAGGATATCTTTGCCAAAGACACAGTCGGCAAAGACGACTATCTTTACCAATATAACCCCGACCAGCCCAAGACAGAAGGCAAGGTCGTGGTGGTCGATGCCGGCGGACTGCAGTGTCCGGGACCCATTTTGCGCCTGAAAAAGGAAATGGACCAGCTTAATCCCGGTGATATTATACGCATCACAGCCACCGACCAGGGTTTTGCCAAAGACGTTCCCGCCTGGTGCAGCATGACAGGCAACAAACTGCTCAAAGTGGAGGAGGCTGCCGGTAAAATCATTGCGGAAATCCGCAAGCATGTGGACACCACTCCGCACGTTGCCACCACCCAAAACAGAAACAAGACCATCGTCGTCTTCAGTGATGACCTGGACCGTGCGCTGGCTTCGTTTGTCATTGCCAATGGCGCTGCCAGCACGGGCAAGAAGGTGACTATGTTCTTCACCTTCTGGGGATTGAACGTTATCAAAAAACCCAATAAACCGCCTGTCAAAAAAGACTTTATGGGCAGGATGTTTTCGCTGATGCTGCCCGGCAGCAGTTTTGGACTGGGGCTATCCAAAATCAATTTCTGGGGCATCGGCGCTCAGCTCATGCGCTACCGGATGAAGCAGAAAAAGGTGGATTCGCTCGAATCCATGATTTTCCAGGCAATGCAAAACGGCATTCAGTTCATCGGCTGCCAGATGTCCATGGACATTATGGGCGTTACCAAAGAGGAACTGCGCGATGGAGTCCAGATTGGCGGAGTAGCCACTTATCTGGCGGAAGCTGAGCAGGCAAATCTGAATCTCTTTGTCTGAGCACAAATTATCTAAATAATAGACATGGAAAGCAACTCCAGAAGGGGGTTGCTTTCTTTTTATCCCTGCTCTGATGCCCGGAGGGGTCAACCAGGGCTAACCCCACGATAACCCCTCGATGACCCCTCGCAGGAAAAGTGGAAAATGGGTAAAACTACAATAAAAAATTAGGGAAAAGTTAAGGATTATTCTGTTTTTTCTTGACAAATAACCTTATCAGAGTTAGATTAAAGTTATAAACAAAAAGTGAGGGAGGAAAAATGAAACAAAGTGTGAAAATACTTTTTGCAACGATTAGTATCCTATTATTTGCCCTTTCTGCTTTCGCCCTGGAAAGCACATTGACTTTAAGAGGCGGTGTCAGCGGCGCTGAGACCGATATTTATGCCAATAAACAGCTCAACGGCATGGTCGGAATGGGCTATGAAGTCTGGTTCGCCAAGTGGCTGAGCCTGGGCATCAATCCTTATGTGACACGCGTGCAGGCAGGACCTGAAAACGCTCCCATCATCCCCAACAAAGTCGCTTCGATAAATCCGCCCTATAACTTCAAATCCAACGTCGTAGGCGGAGATTTGCTGTTCAGACTGCGTCCCACCTGGAAATATGTAGCGCCTTATCTGACAGCCGGAGCAGGCGTGGTCAATTACTTCCCCAAAACCAGGGGCGGTGATGAGATCGGCGGCTATCCCGAGACCTTTGATTACACATCCTTTGCCGCACCTGTAGTAGGCGTCGGCTTGCATATCTTCACCCAGCGCGACATCGATTTTGAACTGGGCTTCCAAAAAAACTTCCTGATGACAGATTATCTGGAAGGCTGGGAAAAGGGTGAATTTAACGACAACCTGTGGATGGCGTTCCTGGGCGTTTCCCACACCTTCGGAAAATCCAAGGCAGCACCAGTAGTCATTCCTCAGACCATCTTCAACATCAGCCCCAACACCCGCAATGTGAATGACAAAGCCGGCAGCACCCAGTTCTTTATCGACGCCAACAAAGCCTGGACCGCCACTGAAAACGAAAGCTGGCTCACAGTCAGCCCAGTGGCTGGAACCGGCAGCGCCAACTTCATCATCAACTATGATGCCAATACCGACATCAACCCCCGCACCGGTTACATCTATGTGACCAGCGACGGCATCACCAAGACTCTGACCGTTACGCAGGAAGGTTACAAACCCTTTATCAACGTGACCCCGAGTGTGCAGAACGTGACCGGTCAAGCCGGCACCACCACTTTCAATGTGGATTCCAATATCCCCTGGACTGTCTCTGAAAACGTGGAATGGCTGACTGTCAGCCCCATCGAAGGCAACAACGATGGCAGCTTCACCGTTACCTATGACGCCAATCCCACTTACATAGTCAAGACCGGACAAATCAACGTCAGCGGCAATGAAGTAGTTCAGACTGTTACAGTCATCCAGGCAGGACTTCCGGAAATCACGCTCAAGAACGTCAACTTTGACTTTGACAAGTATGATTTGACCGACACTGCCATCGGCAGACTGAATGACAACATCGTCGTTCTGATGGCAAATCCTGCCATCAAGGTTGAAATCAGCGGACACACCGACTTCATGGGAACAGAACGCTATAATGACAAGCTTTCCCAAAACCGCGCCAAAGCAGTCAAAGACTACCTGGTGCAAAACGGAATAGAAGCCGAACGCCTGACCATTAAGGCATTGGGCGAAACCCAGCCCCTTTCCACCAACGATACCGAAGAAGGACGCGCTCAGAACAGAAGAGCTGAGCTGGCTGTCGTCAAATAAATCCATTATACTAAAAATGAGAGGGCTCTGCGTGAGCCCTCTTTTTTACACAAAAAACCCAACCAAAAATATACATGTGAGGAAAAAATGAAACAAACAAGCAAAGTTATTTTACTGGGTGTGATGCTGCTGGCTATGATAGGCAGTGCTTTCGCCCTCGAACAAACCCTGGGACTGAGACTGGGAGCTTCCTATCCGCAAGTTACAGAATTCACCCAGGAGAAAGACTATGAAGGTATGATCGGACTCTCCTACGAAGTCTGGCTGAAAAAGTTCCTCAGCGTGGGCATCTATCCCTATGTAACCAGCGTATCTGCCGGAGAAGGGATTGGTGAGTTTGATTCCAATATCGTGGGTGCCGACCTGCTGGCAAAAGTCCGCCCCGATATCAAAGCCCTGCATTTTGGTAATAAACCCATCACCCAGATTGCTCCCTTTGCCACAGTTGGAGTCGGTCTTTCCAATTTCTATCCGGGACATCTGCCCGAAAAGTCTGACTATACGGCTATGACTCTGCCCTCCTGGGGTCTGGGTCTTTCCTTCATTACCAAATACGGGATAGACTTTGACCTCGGTTTTCAGAAAGAAGAGCTTGCTTCCGATTTGATGGATGGCTGGGAATCCGATGATCCCAATGATGCCTACTGGATGGCTTTCCTGGGTGTTTCACACACCTTCGGCAAGAAAATCACCCTGCCCAAATATATCTTCGTAAAAGAAGCTCCGCTCGTCCTGCAAGGCATTACCTTTGAGTTCGACAGCGCCAATCTGACCCCCGAAGGCAAGATGATATTAGACGACGTAATTGCGTCACTCATGTATTATCCTGAAGTCGAAGTCGAAATCCAGGGTCATACCGACAGCGACGGCGAAGAATCCTATAACATGGACCTTTCCCAGCGCAGAGCTGACTCTGTGAAAAAATACATGGTGGAAAGAGGGATTGATCCCATGCGCCTGACCACTTCCGGCTGGGGTGAATCACGTCCCATCAGCAGCAACGATACTCCTGAAGGTAAAGCCCAAAACAGACGTATCGAATTCGTCAAAACCAAATAGTAGCAACCGATTCCAAATAATAAAAGGGATCCGCAACCGGGTCCCTTTTTCTTTTTTGCAAAAAACTCCCTTAATCCAGCTTTGCTTCTCTGTGACTATCCTTCCTGTTGATTGTCTGCGTCTATAAATCATGTTTCAAAGGAAGTCTGTAGCTGAGACTTGAGATGGTGATAAGTCCTCATTTAGAAAAAAAGGTTGACTTAGTATTCGCCTGTCAAATTTGATGCAAATTAGTAAGAAATCAGTTTTATGAAAAGATTAA
>DAHVPA010000146.1 GCA_027318525.1 Candidatus Cloacimonadota bacterium
AAAGCCAGGTCGTTATTCATATTATACTGGTTTAGAATATAGGTCTGCAATTGCGCTGCAGTAGGACCTGCAGTTGCGATATCAACCACGTTTACCGTAAATCCTTTCTGTCTTTTCCATTCGACATAGGGCTGCAGGGTAGTGTTAAACATGCTGTTGGTGATGACCAGGATTCTGCCTGATTCGTCCAGCGTGGGATACTTGGCTTGGTCATAGTTGAGGAAAAGCCCTTTATAGATGCCGTCAAACCATCCACTGGCAGAGCTTTTGGCTGCCGACAGGGTGTTAACATTGTCCAGACCCGAATTGACTAATGCCAGCCTGAGATTGGTATAGACTCTCAGGGTGCGGGTATCCGGATAATAGACAAAGGGCTGGATATGGACAGTGATACCTCTGTAGTCCCTGATGATAAAAGGCTCGGAAAGCTTCGCGAGTTCTGAAGGAAAGGAACCGTTACCCTGATAGAAGGTGTCAAAGCTCCAGGGAACTGTCTCCGGGTCAATGTCACGGGTGATAATTCCCTTGGAGGGAGCAACCGGCATCACGATATCCGTATATTCAGAAGCAAGGAATTCCACTGTCATTTTAGCAGTGCCTGGAATGGCAATACTTCGCGAAAGATAAGGCAACTGCGGAAGCCCTGCTTCCTGAGTGATGCCTTCCTTTTTCAGGGAAAGCTGCCAATATTCCGCTCCGTTAATCCGGACAGCCTGACGTTCGAAATGCCCCAAGGACATTTCCAAAACAGTCTGCATGGCATCGGATGTAACGAGTCTGACCTCGTTCTGATGAGAGTTAACTGTGTATTGCTCTGCTGCCAGTAACAGGCAAAAAACAGCAAGCAAAGCGAGCAATAGAATCTTCTTCATTGAGTTCCTCCTGAAGAAAGCTTAAACTTTATTTCATTAACATCATTTTCTTGGTTTGGGAATAGCCATCCGCCTGCATCCTGTAAAGATACATGCCGCTGGTGACTGCTTTACCTGAAGCGTCTTTGCCGTTCCAGACCAGGCTGTGTCTGCCTGCTTTGAGGTTATCGCTGACCAGGGTTGTGACCAATTGTCCTCTGGTGTTGTAGATGGCGACGCTAACCTTGCCGGCTTGTTTCAACCCAAATCTGATGGTGGTTTCCGGATTGAACGGATTGGGATAGTTACCTTCCAGGCTCGTAATGGCAGGAATCTGGTTGGGGTCGTCATTGGCAACTGTCTGAATATGCAGCGCCACCTGTTGGGAACCCATGCTCGGGTCATTGGAGGTGATGCTGATATTTTCGTTCAGAGTGAGCACGGAAGTCAGATAGAGGCTTACCCTGAAAATCCCGTTTCCGTTGGCTGGGATGCTGTAGCTGTAATTATCCGTAACGGGAACGCCGTTAAAGAACAGATTCACGACGGTTGGGACAGTTATCGTCCCGGTCAGAGGAACATTGCCCAGGTTGCGGATGACGATATCCTGAGTCACGGTGGTATTCAGGTCCACTTCGTCAAAGTTCAGTGCTGTAACTGGTTGATAATAGATTGGCAAGCTGGATCCGCCGGAAGCAGGATAGACGATATCGTCAACCCAGACGCAGTCAGAACCGCCGGTAGTGGAATAATCCTTGGTATAGACCCATTTGAAGGTGTGTGGTCCGACTGTTACGGGATAGGTCTGCTGTGCCCAGGCTTGCGTGCCTGACCAGCTGCCCATTTCATTGCTGTCTATGTAGAATTTGAGGAAATCATAGCCGCTTTCAGTGGAAGTCTTTCTCCAGAAGGAGATATTGCCTGCCATGCCGACATTCAGTTCCAGCAGCAGCTCTGTGGTTCCGTTGTTGCCGATGGCTCCTGATTTTGCGCTATAATTGCCCAAATGCGCATTGGTCGTTCCGCTGGCGACAGTCCAGGGTATGGTGCTGTCATTGATAAAAGGCGGTTCCGGAATAATACCAAGTTCAAAGCCTTCGCCGGAGGGTCCGACAGTGAGGGAAAACATGCTGTTGACCAGCAGGGAGCCGGAGGTCAGCGCCATGCCGATGGGAATACTGGTCCCGTCTGTTGCGTTGGCGGCAATCGTGACCTGGAAGTTAAGCGGAATATTCACTCCCGTATTGATGCCGGGCAGGGTAAAACTGGTCTGTGAAGCTGTGGCATAAGGGCTGTTGATAACAACATTAAGCTGTGAAGGTGCCGCATTCATGTGACCTGTATTGTTTACGTTGAAACTGACAGTTATCATCTCTCCGGCTTCAAAGGCTCCGTTGTTGTTCGGGTCGTAGTAGCCGGGTGAACTGAATGTAAGGATTGGTGCATTGACTGTCAGGTTGCGCTCGGCTGTCCAGGTATCGGTGCCGCTGACAAAAGCGAAGTGAAAATCGACCACTGTCTGGTCGGGAATATCGTTGGCAATCGCCACTCTGAAAGTGTTGGCTATGGTCTGAGGCGTATTTATCACGACAGAGGAAAGCGTGGCTGTGCCGTTGAGGATATTGACATAAGGACTGGTGCTGGTCAGGGTGGCGGTCACGTTTTGGGCATTAACTGTGCCCACGTTGTTGACCACTACGTCCAGATACATGGTTTCCCCTGCTTCTGCCACTGCATTATTACCGTCATTTACACTCAAGCTGTTGACCAGCAGGTAAGGTCCGGCTGTGGTGGTGATCTGCACATCGGCAATCAGCGGCTGACGCAGTGATCGCGTCATGACCAGTTTGGCAGTGCCGGGATTGGTAAAGGGGGTAAAGTTCAAAGTCAGTGCGCCTGCAGCATCGGTCAATCCTGTGCCGTGCAGGACGCCATTCTGAGAAATTGCCACATAGGTATAGGGGTCGGCAGTGATTTGCATACTGCTCATGCCCAGTTGCAGAGTGGGTGCATACTGTGCGTTGATAGCTGTGGGCATTCCCATATAGGGTATCAGACTGGGGTCGCCGAAGATGGAGTAGATTTCCCAGTAATAGTTGATTCTGCTGCTATTGGATGCTGTGACTGCCAGGTTGCCCATAAAGGTCATGGAACCCATGGTGCTGATCCAGTCTGCAAAAGCTTCGTCATGGGAATGGAATAGCCCGTCATAGGCTCCAATCCGGTTGGCGACATAAGGTGAACCGCCGGAGACTATGGGCGGCTTGTGACCCACTGCCCAGTAATAGTCTTCATCCCAATAAGTGCTGTTGGTGCCGCCCACATAAGCGACTGCCGCTTTGTTGGGTGCACGGGTGATGGCTTCGCCAAAGCATTCGGGACTGTCAAAAGCGTTGGTCAGACAGCAGTTGCCCACTGCCACAAAGTATTTGTTGGTATTGGTCAGAGCGTTGATATTGGCAATCGTGACATTGGGGTCATACCAGATGGTCACATCGCCGTGGGCGGTATAGTTGATATATCCGATGCCGCTGCTCATATTAGAAAGAATGCTGGCTTCGGAAGAACCCGATGCGGGATACATATAGCTGTGGTTTCTGATGTTATATGGTCCGAACGGAGTGGTGGTCGAATCTCCGAAGTAATTGGTCTTGCCATAGTTGACCTGACCGTTGGCATGAGTGGGTCCGTAATTGGAATCCACACCGGCAATCAGGACTGTGTGTGAAAGATAGGAGGGGTCGGGCATGGTGAACATCTCATATTGCAAAGTCTTGTCCACATATGCCTGAACCTGCGCTGTCGATGTTGCGCTGAACCTGCCGAAATACATCTCGGGGACATATTCTGTGCCCTGCAATCTGACATAATTCAGGTCGGTGACGTGTCCGCCGCTGGTGCTGCCTGACCAGGCAGGAACCTGTCCCGTATCGCCCACTATCAGCAAATAGGATGGAGCCGGATTGGTGGTCGTGGCTGCATTCCAGATATTCTGCAGATATGTCTTGATGGCTGTGGTGGTCGTCCCTGTCACGGCTGTGGTGGCGACTGTCACATTAAAACCCTGCTTGGTTTTCCAATCGACAAAAGGCTGCAGGGTGGTGACATAGTTTGCCGGTGTGACAATAATCATGCCCAGAGGATAACGGTCCAGAGACGTCCTCATCGGTGCATAGTTAAAGACTGCCCTTGCCAGCATTCCTTCAAACGCCGGTGAATAATAACGCTGTGCCAGCTCATCAGTCGCTGCCCAATTGGCACCTTCATAGCTGACAAAGACGCTGGCGGCGGTGATGACTTCCAGCTCTCCCGAAGCGGGATTATATTGCACAGGAGTAAAGTCCAGAGCCACAAGGCGGGCACCGCGCATCATGCCGATTTCCTCGACCTTGATGGTGGGCTCGTTCGTCCACTTTGCTCCACTGTAAAACTCGTTGTTGTAAACAAAAGGAACACTTGCCGGATCAACGTTTTTGGCAACCGATTCCTGATGCGGCAGCAGAGGATTGTTTATCCCCAGGCTCGCCAGACTGACTGTGCTGAAAGTTCTGCCGGTCACCTGCGGGATTACATTCGCTTCCAGCGGAACCCGGATTATCTGGCGCAGCAGAGGCAGCCGCGGCAAACCCGTCCGGTTCGTATTGGCATAGCCTTCTATGCTGATTTCGGTAAAAACTCCCTGCGGAGTGCTGACATCCTGATAGAGCAGGCTGCCCACATTGTAATTGACTGTGATGCCTTCCAAAGTCGAACTCTCCAGACTGGCACCGGTCTGAGTGTTGGCTACTGCAATCGTGCCCTGCGCCGCAAACATCAGCCCGACGGCGGACAAAAGCACTATTAGCCACATGAGGCTTTTCATAAACATCTCCTTGTATCTATCCTAATTTTATAGCAATCTCTTTATTCCTTAATTTATTATGCAAAAAAAGCGCCGAATAATGGAAAATCTGACCCGTCGCCTTGCCCCCAAACTCCGCAAGCTCTTTGCCTGAGCAGATTGAATTGCTATTCAGAGCAGTCCTCACCTGCGTCCTTTGAATCGGACTTTTCCCCCTTCTCTTTACATACATTCTAATCATTTGTGGCAAAAATACCACATTTATCATCTTCCTTAATCACTGCGAGGGGTTATCGCGGGCTTTCCCCTCGATAACCCCTCGGTGACCCCCCGCTGCCTGCA
>DAHVPA010000147.1 GCA_027318525.1 Candidatus Cloacimonadota bacterium
GTATGACACATCCAAAATAGTGAAGATGCCGCAAATCTGGTAAGAATGGATAATAGCTGTTCCAGACTGGACGGACTGACCTTTTATAATGCCTTCAGTCAAGGCTGTAAAAGCATTTTCCGGCAAACGGAAAACCTGAACAAAATCAATGTATTTCCTGTTGCAGACAGGGATACGGGAACCAATCTATCCCTGACTTTGAAATCTATTTTGGAAAGCTGCACTCCGACATATGCATTGAACAAAGTTTTATCGGAACTGGCAGACTCAGGACTAACCTCTGCTCAGGGTAATTCCGGAATTATCTTTGTCCAGTATCTGGCAGGACTGGCAACTGAGCTTGCAAACAACGAAACGGCAGATACGCAGACCTTTAGCAAAGCTGCCCGCCAAGCGGTGGACTATGTTTATGAAGCGTTGCTCAGTCCTGTGGAAGGGACAGTCCTGACAGTAATGCGGAGTTGGGCAGACGAACTGGTTGACCAGAGCGGTATGGATGGTGAATTCACCTTGCTATTGGAGAAGGCAAAACTAAAGGCTGTTGAGGCTTTGGCGAATACCCCAAACCAGATGCAACTGCTTGCCAAAGCAGGAGTTCCGGACGCAGGTGCACAGGGATTTGTTAATTTCCTGGAGGGTATGAGTGATTTTATTGCCAGCGGATTCAGGTTTATAGAAGACAATGTTTTTGCAGAAAACCAGGAGACACTTCAGACCGAAGCCAACACCATACATTCATCAACTGAGTTTCCCCAATTCAGGTATTGTGCTGAAGCGGTTTTGACCAGGAGCAGACTTTCCATATCTGCTCTGCGTGAAAAGTATAAAACCTATGGCGATTCTTTTATTCTGGCAGGACGTCCGGAAAAGCTGCATCTGCACATTCACAGTAACCAGCCTGAGCTTCTGTTTGCAGAACTGCACAAGGATGCGGAAGTCAGTGGAGTCAAGGCAGATGATATGTTGGCACAGTATAACATTGTCCACAATCCCAAAGCTGCCATTGGGCTGATGACAGATTCAGCAGCGGATTTACCTGTAGATTTGTCAGACAAATACCATATCCTATCAGTTCCCTTTGGAATCAACTTTCCTCAGATGCAATATCTGGATAAGGTCACTATTCAGCCTGGGATGTTTTATAAATTGCTGAAAAGCGAAAGCAAGGCACCCACCAGTTCGTTGCCGACCCCCAAATCACTTGATACTGCTATGCATTTTATGGCAACACAATATGAACAGACAATCTGCCTGCATATTTCTTCAGGTTTGAGCTCAACATACCAGGTCAGCCGTAAACTGGCGGAACAGCATAAGGGCATTACTGTCTTGGATTCAAGGCATCTATCTGTAACACAGGGATTACTTCTTTTGAGGATTGCCAGGGCGATTGAACAAGGTATGCCACTGGCTGAGCTCATCCACAGATTTGAGAATTGGAAAAACAACACCTGGATATACACAGATATCGCAACTTTGAAGTATATGGTCCGCAGCGGCAGAGTAAGTCCGTTGAAAGGGCTTTTCGCCAGGCTGCTTAATATCAAGCCCATCGTATCTGTTGATACTGAAGGAAAGGGCATGGCTTGGGGAAAGAGCTTTAGCCGCAGTTCAAACCTGAAGAAAATCCTGCAAATAATAAAAGACAAAAGCGCTGATAATCAGGTTTGGGAATATGCCATAGTGCATTCCGCAGCTGCCCAGAGAGCTTCGCTTTATGCGGAAAAGCTTACGGGGATGTTAAACAAACCACCTGCCTATATTATGGAGCTTTCACCGGTGGTTGGTGTGCACAATGGGATCGGTGCAGTGGCAGTTGGAATCTCTCTGGAGGATTGAGATGAATAATTATATGCAAACTGCTTTGCTTATATTTATCTATATGAATCTATGGTTTGTCTTAGCGATAAAGACAAAAAACAATTCGATTGTGGACATCGGTTGGGGAATGGGATTCATTTCTGTAGCGTTATTCAACCTCATCACAACTATTGAATTAAACATGCGCCAGGTTTTGGTGACAGCATTGATAGTGCTCTGGGGTATCAGGTTGAGCGCTTATATCTTTAAGCGCAACAAAGGCAAAGCAGAGGATTTCCGTTATGCGAAGTGGCGAAGGCAATGGGGCAGGCATTGGCTTCTGCGTTCATATATGCAGGTGTTTCTGCTGCAGGGACTGTTTATGTTCCTGATTTCCTATCCTGTAGTAATGTTGAGGGGAGTTCAGAAAGCCGGTTTTATCTGGTTGGATTACATTGGAGTTTTGGTCTGGGTATCCGGATTTATTATAGAAAGCTGTGCAGACTATCAGAAAGACAGGTTCAAGAAGAATCCTGACAACAAAGGCAAGGTGATGCGGGAAGGCTTGTGGAACTACAGTCGGCATCCAAATTACTTTGGCGAGTCCACGATGTGGTGGGGCATTTTCCTGATTGCCAGCAATACTCCCAATGGCATCATTGCCATATTCAGCCCTGTGATTATTACATTTTTGCTGACCAATGTCTCAGGAATTCCACTAATAGAAAAACATCATAAGAATAATCCGGATTATCAGGAATACATCAGGACCACCAGCGCTTTCATCCCTTGGTTTCATAAGAGGTGAAGACCAATACTGGAACAGGATATCGACTTCTATCGGCCCAAGCGCTCAGATAATTACTTTCTGCCGCCTAATATACCGCCCAGGATTCCGCGGATGATTTGTCTGCCGACTTGGCTTCCGACTGTTCTCGCTGCCTGTTTTGCCATCGACTCCACCATGCCCTGACGCTTTCCTGTGCCCCAGAGCATTTCTCCCAATACGCTTTTGGGTTCGGTTTGTTGTTTTGAGGCTGGCGGTTGTTGCTGTTGAGTCATTTCAGAAGACTTGGCTTTGGCTCTTGAGCTAAGTATTTCGTAAGCTGATTCACGGTTTACAGCCTGGTCATATTTTACTCCCAAAGGACTGCGGTTCATAACAGTTGTTCTTTCCTCGGTTGTCAAAGAACCCATTCTGCAACGGGGCGGACAGATAATTGTCTGCTCCACCGGCATGGGAATGCCCTTTTCCTGTAAAGTGGAGACCAACGCTTCTCCAACTCCCAGGCTGGAAATAGCTTTTACTACATCGATTTTGGGATTGGCGACAAATGTCTCAGCAGCAGTATTTACCGCTTTCTGGTCTCGGGGAGTATAAGCTCTGAGTGCATGCTGGATACGGTTTCCCAACTGACCGAGGATTTCATCGGGAACATCATCCGGGAATTGGGAGCAGAAATAGACACCCACACCTTTGGAACGGATTATGCGCACGACCTGTTCCACTTTTTGTTTGAGGGCAGGGGGTGCATCATCAAACAGCAGATGTGCCTCATCAAAGAAAAAGACAAGCTTGGGTTTGTCAAGATCTCCCACCTCGGGCAGGCTTTCAAACAGTTCAGACAACAGCCAGAGCAGGAAGCTGGAATAGAGACGCGGTTTCAGGATTAATTTGTCGGCTGCCAGGACATTGATAATCCCCCTTCCGCTCAGCTCTGTCCGCATAAGATCGTTCAGTTCCAAAGAAGGTTCTCCAAACAGGCTTTCACCGCCTTCACGTTCCAGTGTGAGTAATGCTCTTTGGATAGCGGCGATGGATTGAGGGCTGACTAATCCGTATTGTTTGGAGATTTCCTCTTTATTGTCAGCAACAAATGTCAACAGCGAGCGCAGATCATCTAAATCCAGTAAAAGTAAGCCTTCATCGTCCGCCAGCTTGAATGCAATTTCCAGCACACCTTCCTGTACATCATTGAGCTCCAGAATCCTGCCCAGTAGGCTGGGACCCATCTCACTGACAGTTGCCCTGACAGGATGACCGGCTTTGCCGAAGACATCCCANAAGATGGTCGGATTGGGCTCATTGACATAACCTTCGATACCGATTTGAGTTATTCTCTGGCTGATCTTATCATTCATGGCGCCGGGCATGGCAAGTCCTGCCACATCGCCTTTCACATCTGCCATAAAGACAGGCACACCCATTCTGGAGAAGCCTTCAGCCATTACCAGCAATGAGATGGTCTTTCCCGTCCCTGTTGCACCTGCTACAAGACCGTGCCTGTTGCCATATTTACCTAATAGATAAACAGGCTGCTCTCCTTTGCCTAGTAGTAATTCGTTCATATTATCACCCCTTATCATGCAGAATCTGTTTTTCTAAATAAATGTTAAAACCACTTAAAATGTCAAGGTAAAAGGTTGACTGCATTATCGGCTGGGCTTTATCCATCAATATTGACAAAAAGCAAGACTATGGACATGATGTTTCCATGAATATTAACCAAGATATCCAAAGCCTTGACTGGCTACGCGCAGACATCATCGGCAGGAATATGCCGTTTCAAACACCCTTTGGTATCAGACCTTTGGTTTATGCGGATTACACTGCCAGCGGACGCGGCCTCTTTTCAATCGAAAACTACATCCAGCGGGTATTGCAGTATTATGCCAACACGCACACAGAAGACGATTTTACCGGCAAAACCATGACCCATCTATTGCATGAAGCAGAACACGTCATAAAAGATTCAGTCAATGCCGGAGCCATGGGGAAAATCATATTTACGGAATCAGGAACCACAGGCGGGATTGTCAAACTACAGCAGATTTTGGGAGTGTATTGGCCTCCTGCGACCAGAGAAAGAGTGAATACTTTTCTGAATAGCTGCCTCGAGCGGTTTCCTGACCGTGAAAGCTGCAACCTTGCCTTACGCAGTCATATAGACAGCAACAAGCCGATAGTTTTTGTCGGACCCTATGAACATCATTCCAATGAAGTAATGTGGCGTCAGACACTATGTGACATTGTTGAAATACCCTTGGGCGCGAATGACGAGCTGGACCTTGTCAAATTGGAAGAAACTGTTTCCCGTCCAGAATATAATCATCGTCCCAAG
>DAHVPA010000148.1 GCA_027318525.1 Candidatus Cloacimonadota bacterium
CCAGGACTGGACCGTTGTGAAAGCCGAGTTTTACCACATTTGCCCCATACGCTTTATACCAGTGATTGAGGTTATTGATTTCGGTAAACTTCCAGCCGCCTTCAATTTCCATTTCCCGTCCGCGCTGCTGAATCCTTTCCCATGCCAATGACGGACTGCCCTGCAAAAGAATGATCAGGTCTGCGGATGGCAATTGCCGGTTGACCGTCTGGAACTGCGTAACAAGGTTGTCCAGCTCATCGTCTGTAAGTAACCCGTCTGCATGGAACTGATTGCAAAACACCAGAAGGTCTTCAGCCAGGGAGCGGTCTTTCACATAGCTGCCATCTCCGCTTTTCCCCTGGCGCCTTTGCTGCGCCCGCATTTCCAGAAAGTGCATCTGCAGGTCATAACACCAGGTTTTCTTATCGCCCAAAAACTTCTCCAGCAGCGGATTCTCTTCTGGTCGTTCGTAGAGGGTGTTTATCTTGAGACTGCGACCCATGATGGCGGTCAGGGTGGATTTTCCCAAGCCCACGTTGCCGGCAACGGTTATCAGTTTCGGGTGTTCCATCAGGTATTTTTCCAGATTGCGCTCCATATCAATGGCTTTGAGCGTGGCATCTGTCTGAGGCAGGGTGACCCATTCACTGATTCCGGGACTGGAAACGCGCAGTTCCAGGGACTTAACCTGTTCTGCAATCAGGTTGGCAGTGCGGCGCAGAAACTCAGTCTTTTCCACTTCCTTGTCTGCATCAATCACCAGCACCGGGCTTTTGACATGGTTGGCGACAAAATCCTCATACAGGTTATTCAAAAGTTCAAGATATTCCGGAGCAATAGCCAATTCGCTTTCCCTACCGCGTTCCCTGATTCTTTCCAGCAGGATGGGGACTTCTGCCTTGAAATATACATAGAGGTCAGGTTCCTTGATATTTTCCGTCATCAGCCTGTAGGTGCGCTGGTAGGCTATAAATTCAGGCTCGGACATATTCTGCAGGATGCGCTGAGCTTTACCGAAGATGTGATAATCCTCTGCCAGGGTCCTGTCTTCCAGGACAATCCCCCGGCAGGTCTGAATCTGCTTCTGGCGGTCCAGTCTGCCATTGAAGAACTCAATCTGTGCCATAAAGGCATTGGCAACCGGGTCCTTGTAAAAGGAATCCAGCACAATCGGATTGAACTTTTCGGGAAAGGAATACACCCCTTCGCTGCCATTGGGTTTGGGATATACGGATAAGAGCACCTGATTAAGAGGTGCCAGACTTGCTGCTTCGATAAAGGTGGATTTGCCCACTCCGATATTGCCGATGATGCCGATGCGGATGTTTTCCATGCTCAATCCTCCCTGCCGGTTAGTGATGGGATTGCTTATCTCTTTAGCTGCCCTGCTGTCAAGCAGAATTGTCCTTCACTCTTTCAGATTCAGTCAGAGTCTGTAACCCAACCGTCAGTCTCTATGTTAACTTCTACATTCTTCTCTGCTATAAAAAAACCGGAACTGCTTCAGCAGTCCCGGATGTATCTATTCTTTATCGGAAGTATGAATTCACTGAGGGTTTCCAGAGAGTTAACTCTCTGGAAAGTCTCCGGAAAGTCTCCACAGCAAGTGTGCCTGTCCCTTGAGACGTCACAGTATAAACCGTTAGGTTAGTCCCGGACAATACTGATTCCAGAGCTTTGTCCGGCATGACGGCATAAGATTATGGGAGAAAATTATCCTTACTGCTTTTCTCCCAGCAGACGATATATCAATCCACCCAAAATGCCGCCGACGATAGGCGCAACCCAGAAAATCCAGAGTTGCGTGATTGCCATGCCGCCTGCATATACTGCCACACCTGTGCTGCGGGCAGGATTGACTGAGGTATTGGTCACGGGTATACTAATCAGGTGAATTAGGGTAAGTGCCATGCCGATGGCTATGGGAGCAAAGCCTGCCGCTGCTTTCTTATCTGTGGCACCCATGATGACCAGCAGGAAAAAGAACGTCATTACCACTTCACAGAGGACACCTGATATTACTTTATAATGCCCCGGTGAATAGGAACCCACCCCGTTTGTAGCAAAGCCGTTGGCAGTGGAAAATCCGTCCACACCACTGGCTATCAAAAAGAGAATTCCGCCTCCGGCAATACCTCCCACCACTTGGGCAATGATATAAGGGATTACGTCTTTGGCAGGAAAGCGTCCTCCCGCCCAAAGTCCCAGGGAAACAGCCGGATTAAGGTGACAACCTGAGATGTGTCCAATGGCATATGCCATGGTCAGCACAGTTAAGCCGAAAGCTAATGCAACACCCACCAGTCCTATCCCCACTCCGGGGAATTTGGCTGCCAGCACTGCTGCTCCGCAACCGCCCAAAACCAACCAAAACGTTCCAAAGAATTCTGCGCCCATACGTTTGATTATACCTGGCATTGCTTCCTCCTTGTGTGTTTTATGTTAGCATCATAACAGCCGGCAGGATTATGTCCCTCCTGTCGGTTCCCTCTCATTTGTGTATAAACTCATATTTACTTATTCCTGCTATGTCTGTCAAGCAATATGATTTTCAAGTTTTATCCCCTCCCAGGTTTCCAATAAGAAGCAAGAACTTATAGGAAGGGAATAAGCCTTGGCAGCTTTTCAATCCTATGAAGCAATAAGTTTTTCTAATAATGCTCAATTTTTTTATTGACACGATTTATCAGGGAATATTTATTGTGATAGTAGCCCGTCGCAATTCTGTAGGATTTTAACATATGTTAGGGAGAACATATGAAAAGTTGCGTTACGGGTCGATCACGAAGAGCTACACAATTACATTCCCAAGTAACCTCGGTATATCCAATCCAAAGTAAATCAATATCATTCTTATCTTTATCCAAATATAACTCCAGATACTGGAGACGATATCCCGATGCTATCTCATCATAGCCTTTGCCACAATCTCCATACGAGATGTTTGAATTCATACGATTAATGATAAAGAGATACAAAACTTTTGAAGTCATTATTGCAACAAACAGCCTGGATAAGTGCTGTATAATTGTTTAGCAGGTATCTAAGGGACGACTGCTCTATGTGCTAAGGTATGAGTAGATTACGTATTAATGTAGAACACGTAAGTGTTTTCACTGATCATCACACTTCACATTAATCATCACCATTATGGAGGAATGCAATGAACCGTTTTACTGTAGTAATCATTTTAATAATGCTCTCAATTGGATTAATGGCTCAGAATAATTACGTTGATGTTCCAAGTCCTCAGTATCCTAAAATCCAAGACGCTATCGATTATGCTGAAACAAATCCCGAAATACTATTTATCAACCTTAGTTGTGGAACGTATAACGAAACACTGAAAATACGAAATCTAACGCATAATATTACGTTTAGAAGCAGTTATTCTATTGGAGGAGATGAATCAGTTATTACTAATACAATTATCCAAGCTCCGGTAAATTCAAATAGCTCTGTAGTAACAATATACGATTGTAACAGCTCTGTAACTTTTTATGGAGTATCCATTACCGGAGGTACTGGCACATATCGTGGAGGCTCATTAAGTGAAGGTGGCGGGATTCTGTGCTACGTGAATAGTAACTTTACTGGATCACAGAATGTTAATCTTCAATATACACACATCTTTGCCAATTCAGCAGGATCTGGCGGTGGCATAAACTCCAGATCGACGAATTTATCTATTAATAATTGCTCAATTTTCCATAACAAACTTTACGGTGATGATCCTGAATTTCCAGACTTAGTAAGAACGGGAGCTGGAATCTACATCTTTGCAGGGCACAATATGATTAATAACAGCAAGATATATAATAATGACACGTTTCAAGATTACAATGATGTAATAGCTGGGACAGGAGGAGGAATCTACTGGGAATCTGGAGGGTGGGTTAATAATCAATACTACTCAAGTCTTGACATATACGGATGCCAAATATTCAATAATAAAGCTAAAAATAATGCAAATTCTTCGCTTGAAACATCATCAGCTATTCACGCTGTCCCGTTCACCGGCGGTGTTAACCAGCATCATTTTTCCCTAAAGAATTGTACTATAGTTGATAACCTATGCTATGATGAGAACTTTGGTCCATACAACTATGCAGTGAAGTATGGAGGTTATTCTTCAGATATTCAAAACTCCATTATTTATAATAATAGAGTAGGAAGTACATTTTTCCAGTTATGTGATAGGCAGTTATGTAATTACTTCGCACCTGTTAGAGCTGTCCACTGTGATATAAACGGTGTTTTCAATGAAAACTATTATGAGCAGTATCTGCCGGGAGATCCCAGCGCTCTTCTACACAACATAGATACAGATCCATTGTTTGTAAATGAATCATTGAACGACTATCACTTGAAATGGGATGCAGATTGCATAAGTCCTTGCATTGACCATGGCAGTGATAGGGATGATATTGAACTGCCAGGCAATCCCATTGATATTGGTGCTTTACAGTTTACGGATTTTCAATCATATTTTTACAAATATACTCTGCCTATTACTGAACCACGAACTACTTATAAGTGGATGAGTCATCCCGTGCTTGATAACGTTAGAAACAATCACGATTATGACGCTGATATGGCTTTGTATTTGTTTGATGGTCTGTGGGATCCGGAAATACTCGAATGGATAAACTGGCGAACGACAAACGATGGAATTTCCAATTATTTGATATATCATGACATTTACAATAATTGGTTCTATCAAGATGAGATTTTCAACTCTGTCCAAGGTTACAAATTCAGGATGGGTCCCAATAATCAGGAAGAACGAATAATCCCTGTAAGTGGTGTATTACAACCTGCTGATACGTTTGTTCACCTTCGTGCTCACGATAATGATAATGTTACTCTTGAAAACTGGATTGGATACTT
>DAHVPA010000149.1 GCA_027318525.1 Candidatus Cloacimonadota bacterium
AGCCTCTTATCTCGACTTCTTGGCAAAAGAGTCTATTCTATCCATAATGTCCATATCGTTCATCACTGAGGAGCTGTTATGCCTAAAAGATTACTACTCGCAACGGGCGGGGGAGATTGCCCCGGGCTCAATGCCGTTATCCGTGCCATCGTGAAAAGAGCTGCCAGAGAAGGCGGTTGGGAAGTCATAGGCAGCACCGATGCTTTCAATGGCATCCTCACTGAACCCATGCATCTGGTTGACCTGACTGAAGAAAAAGTAGCCGGCATCCATGTCCAGGGCGGCACCATCATTGGCACCACCAACAAGGGCGGACCTTTTGCCTGGCCTGTGACCAACCCTGATGGCAGCGTCAGTGAGGTAGACCGTTCTGACGACCTGCTAAACCGTCTGCGTTATCAGCATATCGATGCTGTTATCAACATTGGCGGAGAGGGTTCCCAGACTATTTCCCAAAAACTTTTCGAGAAGGGCTGCCCCATCATCGGCGTGCCCAAAACCATAGATAATGATCTTTCCGCCACCGACTTCACCTTTGGCTTCCAGACTGCCGTCGAGGTTGCCACCGATGCAGTGGATAAGCTAGTCACTACTGCCGCAAGCCATCACCGTGTTCTGATTTTGGAAGTGATGGGACGCTACGCCGGATGGATTGCCTTGCACGCAGCCATAGCGGGTGGAGCGGAGGTATGCCTGATTCCGGAAATCCCTTACAAACTCAGCTCTGTCCTGGCAGCCATTGAGCGCCGGATTGAGATTGGCAAAGGCTTTGCCATTATCGTGATTGCCGAAGGAGCACATCCTGTGGATGGTGAAATGACCTATGTGACGTGTGAAGAACCCGGTGCCATGCCCATTCATCTGGGTGGTGCGGGACTTCGGCTTTCAGCTCAGCTCAAGGCTGCTGGCTGTCCCATCGAAATCCGCGAAACGATTCTGGGACATCTGCAAAGGGGTGGTCGCCCCAACTCATTTGATAGGATTTTGGCTTCCCAGTTTGGCATCAAAGCTTTTGAACTGGTTCTGAAAAAGCAATGGGGTCACATGGTCGCCTACCGCCATCCGGATATCGTTGCCGTGCCCATCAAAGAAGCCATTGAACACTACAATTTCATCGACCCGCAATCCAATCTTGTTCAGACCGCACGCGGGCTTGGCATCAGTCTCGGGGATTAGTCTTGCCCAATTCGGAGTGCAGAGCGTTGGAAATATCCACAGACATCAGGGTGGAACTCATTTCCACAGTTATCTATCTGGCAAATATGCAGAGTCAGCGTATTGTTGTCAGTCAGGATGACCTTGGTTCTGATGCGATTGATAATTGGTTTAAGGATTTCCGAAACCACTCGGCTGTTACCATGTTTCCGGAGCTTTGGGAACAGGGCTTGTGGTGGGGAGAAATCCCTAGACTGGCTTTATATATGACAGATGATATTTTTCTGCAGGCTGCTTTCTGGCAGGAATACAATTCTGAATACTGGCCTTCCGAAACCAAGCAGAAGATTATTGATTTTGTCCAGCAGCTTCAGGATTTTTACTTCCAAAGCAGTTTCCGACGGTTCTACACTGACACGCTTTCCGGAGAATGATGAGTTTATCGCATTGTTAAACTCATTATTGACCGAAAATCACCTGCAGTCAATCCTCGAAGATTATATAGGACATAGGATAGGCACCACTCATATCAGGTTAATGAATCTGCTGAAAACTTCTATGGGAGTATGGAATGGTGACCATCCAAATAGGCAGGTTTACTGCTTTTGCAGCAGGCACTGGCTGAAGGTAGGTCAAAACAACAACTGCCTTAAAACCAACTTTTATCATACCGTCTGGCATGAATTCCTGCACTCAGTAATCAATCCTCTGTCTGACCAATTATTTCCCGGCGGGATTACGATCACAGAAGAGCAATCAACCTGGTATTGTGCCCTGAATGAGAGCATTCTCTGGGCTATAACTCACCGGCTTTGCCATCAGCTTGGAATAACCTCAGACCAAGACAACGGCTGGTATTTTAACAATGCCCGGCGCAACAAAGCTCCCCAAGCGGAGGAGATTTATGCCCTGTTACCTCAGTATGAAGCCGATAGACAAATTTACTCCAGCATAGCTGACTTTTATCCTGTTCTGCAGGCAGAATTCGGTAACCCACCGGACTAAACTTCTTTCTAATCACTGTTATTCCTCCTTTTGAAATTCATGTTCAGTCTATCCAAACTTCGATAAATCTTACTTCCTCCCCTTTACCCAATATATATCAAATGTATATCAAATGTATACCAAATATATATTAAAAGTATTCAAGAATATATTTAATATACTTTAGATATACTTTAGGTATGCTTTTGAACTATATTAGGTATTATGGGTGAGAGGGTGAAAAGAAACCGGAAAGTAAGAGTCTGAAAGGGACTTTGCAGGATCCGGGTTAAATAGATATTGACCGAATTCGCAAAGCGGTGAATAAGGTCATAAAATAGCAATAAAAGGCGATTAGCATCATCGCAGGCAAAAATATGTGTGCAAAGACTTTAGGATAGATAGATGAAAGAAGGCTACATACAAAAAAACGACTATAAGAGCATATTCTTTACAGACAAAGATACGCACGGGAAGCACGACCTGAAATCGCTGTTCCTGAGTCATCTGGAATATTCTCTGATCAAGGATACAACCACAGTTACGGATTGGGACGTCTATTATGCGCTTTCCCTATCCCTCAGGGACAGGCTGATAGAGCGCTGGCTGCGCACCCAATATGAATACCGCAAGCGCAACGTGAAAAAGGTCTGTTACCTCTCGATGGAATTTCTGGTGGGCAGGCTGCTGGAAAACGTGCTCATCAATCTTGATTTGCATGACGATGCTTTTAATCTGCTCAAGGAAATGAATTACAGCCTGGATGAGATAGCTGAACTGGAACCGGATATGGGTCTCGGCAATGGAGGTCTGGGCAGGCTTGCAGCTTGCTATATGGATAGTCTTGCCACGCAGGAATATCCGGCTTACGGATATGGTATCCGCTATGAATTCGGCATTTTCAAACAAGTTATCGAACAGGGCTATCAGGTGGAAGAACCTGACCACTGGCTCAAGAAGGGCTGTCCCTGGGAAATCCACAGACCGGATATCAGCTACCGGGTGCGTTTTGGCGGTAAAGTCGTAACAGAAGAGCAGAAGGACGGCAGATACATCCACCGCTGGGTGGATACGGACGATATCATGGCAGTAGCATGGGATATTCCGATTCCCGGCTATAAAACACATAATGTCAATAATCTGCGGCTCTGGCAGGCAACTGCGACGGATGAATTTGACTTTGACTATTTCAACAGTGGAGACTATGTCAAAGCAGTGGAGCGCAAGGATAAAAGCGAAAACATCTCCAAGGTGCTCTATCCCAACGATAATCAACACTTGGGAAAAATCCTGCGCCTGAAACAGGAATACTTCTTTGTATCTGCCACCCTGCAAAACATCCTGGCAGAATGGAAGCTGGATAATGACAATTACAACGAATTCCCTGATAAAATCGCCATTCAACTCAATGACACCCATCCGGCAATCGCCATTCCTGAACTGATGCGCATTCTGGTGGATGAGAAGCAGCTTAGCTTTGAACGGGCTTGGGACATTACCAGACGCACCTTTGCCTATACCAACCACACAATCCTGCCTGAAGCCCAGGAACGCTGGTCGGTTAGTATCTTTGAAGAACTGCTGCCCCGCCACCTGATGCTGATTTATCAAATCAATACCTTTTTGCTGAATGAAGTGACAAGGCTGCACCCCGGCGACCTGAGTAAAATGCGCCGCATGTCTGTCATAGAAGAAGGACCTGAAAAGCATATCCGAATGGCACAACTGAGCATTGTGGGCAGCCATGCCATCAACGGCGTAGCAGAGCTTCATACCAAAATCCTCAAGGAAGTAATCTTTCCCGACTTTTATGAGATGTATCCGGAGAAGTTTCAGAATAAAACCAACGGGATAACGCAACGGCTCTGGCTGAAAGAATGCAATCCCGGGCTGGCGGAGCTGATTTCAAAACATATTGGCAACGGCTGGCTGACTAATCTGGAAAGATTGAAGGGATTGGAGCAGTATCTGGATGATGAGAGCTTTCAGCATGACTTTGCCGCTGTCAAGCTTGCCAACAAAAAAGAGCTTTCCCGCTACATCTATAAGGAGACCGGCATCCGCACCTATGCCGCGGGGTTGTTTGACATTCACGTAAAAAGAATGCATGAGTATAAAAGACAATTGCTCAATGTGATGCAGGTGATAGCACGCTACAACAGGATAAAATCCAATCCGGGCGGAGATTTCGTCCCGCGCACGGTTATTTTTGCCGGTAAAGCAGCACCGGGTTATTTCCTAGCCAAACGCATCATAAAACTGATTAATAATATCGGAGCCATCATCAACAAAGACCCTGAGGTAAAAGACCTGCTCAAAGTGGTTTTTCTTCCCAATTACTGCGTTTCCCAAGCGGAACGCATCATCCCAGCTGCAGACCTGTCTGAACAGATTTCCACCGCCGGCTATGAAGCTTCCGGAACGGGAAACATGAAGTTTGCCCTCAACGGTGCTCTGACAATTGGCACCCTGGATGGAGCCAATGTCGAAATGGCGGAAGAAATCGGAACGGAAAACATGTTCATCTTCGGGATGAAATCTGAGGAAGTGGTGGAACTCAAACACAAGGGATACAATCCCTATGACTATTACTACGGCGATGCGGAACTGAAGCAGGTGCTTGATATGATAGAGAGCAATTTTTTCAGCAGTGAAGAACGAGATATCTTTGACCCGGTAGTCAGGTCTGTGCTGCAGAATGGGGATACCTATTGCCTGCTGGCTGATTTC
>DAHVPA010000014.1 GCA_027318525.1 Candidatus Cloacimonadota bacterium
TATTACCGGTCTTTTTGTCGTATGGTCTGCCCACATGAGTCATCAGGATGGGCTTACCGCCTTTTCGGTAGATGTGCAGAATCGTGGGGATGGTGGCGTCAATCCGCATGGCATCCTTGACTTTGCCTTTCTTGACAACGTTGTGGTCAACCCGCACCAGGACGATCTTGCCCTGCAGGTCTGCATTCAGGAAAGTGTTGATTTTGTAGCTATTCATCAAAACCTCTCTCTTTCAATCTGCATCATAATCAAAAAAAGCTATTAAGTCAAGAAAATTGTTTGGTTGAAATTGCTACCTTTCTATGATGCACGTCCAATGAATAAAAGAAATATATTGACATAATTGTGGCTTCATATTAAATAGATATAATAAAATAAAGGAGGATACAATGAAAGCCTTATAGCTTATTACGATCATTTTGTTCATTGGCGTTATTACAACAAATGCTCTAGAATTGTCAGACCTTCAATCAACAAGCAAACTTGAGATATCCAAATGTGATGGCTCAGGTTATCACCAAGTAGTAACAGATAATGGACTAGAGACTATATCATGTAGTGACTTAATGTCTTTAGAAGAAGAGTATGGAGCCGATTCTGGTACGGACATGAATTTGCAAAGCGCTACATGGATAGAATTGCCATCAGGGAACATGGCGTATCAAGTAATATGTGTTGGATCAGGTACAGGTTGCATCGCTGCTAAGGCTCAAGCATTTGCTGAAACAGGGAATCCAATTTTTAATCACGGTAATTAACAAGTCTATCTCATTAAGCATAAAAGGGTATTACCATTATGTGTTGTTTAATTGCCAGTGTTGGCGCAATTTTTCTTGGAATTATATCAACAAATAGCTTTGCTTATCAAGTTGTTAATCTACCTCCGGAATACATAGTATACAATGAAAACATCGGCAGTAAATCAAGTTGCTTGCTATCTGGAGATACACTTTATTTTGTTGTCTCCACAGATGAGGATATAAAAATTCAAGAACTAATCACAGATACAGGTATGTTTAAGAAACAAAGCGTATTAGCCATTGACCTTAACACGAACAACATTAACATAGTCGGCAACCCCGGTTCTTATAAAGCTGACGGTTATACTTTAGTTGGTGGATTAATGTGTGAGAATGATCAATTATATGTGAAGACATCCAACCGATACAACGTATATGATACAAAAACATATGCTTTAATTCGTAATTGCTCCTCTGATGTTCCAACAAATTCATACAGTATTTTGCATAATGGATACATGTATTCTACTAGTCAGAGTGCTCTTGATGCAGGAGTAGACAAAATCGGAGTTATTCTAAAAGAAGAGGTGGATGAGGAGTTTAAACCTGACACCAAATTTACACAGCCAAAGTACTTTCTGCCATATAATAAGTATGTAAGATTGTTTGGAATTGATAATCCTGATTCTCTAAGGGTGGAAAAGTCCAATGAAAACACATCAAGACAGATGAAGTACATGAAAGAAGCATATCGATCTGAGTTCATAGTTCAGGACTGGGTTTATTTGGTAATAAACGATTCACTGTATGCTGCTTCAGCTTTCGGAACAGATTTCTATGTGCTTAGTGAGCAAGGAGATTCGTTGTCGATGCATGCTTTAAATAGATTTAAATCTGTGAGAAGCAATGAGCTATTAATTAACGCAGAATTTATCCGCACAACAGACAAGAAATTCTCCAGATTGGCAAAGATGCTATATGATAAGGATACAAACAATATTCTGTTTTATTATAAAACCTCTTTTTCAACTCGAGTAAACAAAGATGATATAGGATATTATGTGCTTTGGTCATTAACAGAAAACAATGAAATCACTGATTTGCGTCCAATAGATTATGCTCCTCTTCGTATCGAAAACAACGTAATAACAGGGATTAAAGTTATTAATGATAACGATTTACATATTTCTGATTATAACATTCAGACAAATTAGGAACATTGTATGCGACAATTTATTCTAGTATCAATATTCGTTTTGGCGGTGATATCTATATGTTCAGCAATTGAATCAATT
The DNA here is from genome assembly GCA_027318525.1 of Candidatus Cloacimonadota bacterium. Taxonomy (GTDB): domain Bacteria; phylum Cloacimonadota; class Cloacimonadia; order Cloacimonadales; family Cloacimonadaceae; genus UBA5614. The sequence continues at coordinate 2,036 of DAHVPA010000014.1, forward strand.
AGTTTGTCCGGCTTCTACAAGGGGGTTTTACTGGATAGTCTCGAAGTGGATTTTATAACAGATTCTCTTACGGACACTTTACAAAACGTGGTTGATGTAAATGATGTGATATCTCCTGATAAAAGCTGCTTTATCGCGTATATTTCACCAAATGTATGTGGGAGTTGTGAAAGGCATAGCCTTGATTTGGTAAATAGGTTGGCTCAAGAATTCCCAGGACAGGTTGCTTTTATCATTCAGAATTCCTATTTTAAAGAAGCGATTAAAACAGTAAGAAAGTATCAATTTGAACCAAGCATCAGAATTTACTTTGATCCCGATGGTAATAACATTTATAAATTCAGTAAGCTTAATACCAGGTTGTTCAACATGTGGCAGATAGTCGTAGATTCCAACAATCATGTTGTTTGTTTACGAGCTCTAGATTACAATCAAAAAATCACAAAAGAGCATTATCAACAGTATATCAATAAGATAAATTCTTTATTGTCAAACTAACAGTCCACACTTATTAACAAGATTTCTGCCTTTCTAAAGAGATTTTCAGCATTCCTATAGTATAATTCTACATAAATGGAGGATTTCTTTTTAATTCTATCCATAAACTCTTTTGCGCAGAGATTTGTATCCAATAGTTGCTTTTTACCGGGATAGAAGGCAGACAATGAATATCCATTTGACTGATTAATGTCATTTCCTGCCTGTTTCCTCCTTAGTAGTTTTAATGGGAGCGAAAGGGGAGATTAGCGGGAGATACAGGGGCTTTTTCCCCTTAATCACCCGCTATTCATTCCTTTGTCACAGCTTAAATGTAACAAGGAGGGAAAGAGCAGCAAGGCTGCGAATTATGAATTATAAATTATGAATTTGGATTAGGGATTAAGGGTGCTGCCTGGACAGGGATGACGATGGGATCAAAACCTATTATCTCCGAGGTCGTCATTCCAGCGGAGGCTGGAATCCAGTCTGACTTTAACAATTTTGTGTAGAGTTAATCCTTACTTGCCCGGAGGGGTCACCGAGGGGTCATCGAGGGGTTAGCCCTCGATAAACCCTCGCAGCTAGCAGGGGATACTCTGTAATTTCTGTTAATTCTGTGGTAATAATGGATACCGACCTTTGCCGGTAAAAGGGTAAAGATGAACTTTTGGCTGCATGACAAATAGCTTGACGTAAAAAGGTATGGGAAAATTAATGACATTCGTATTTTAGCTGACAGAAATGTCAGCATTTTTGTTATCTAAACAAGGGCTTAAGCCCGATGGGGAAAGGAAAAAAGGAAGCAAACGATGGAAAGATACCGTTCCAAAGTGGAAGACATCAGCAAAAAGATTGCGGCAGAGATGCATCTGGCAGTATATGACATCGAGGAAAAGACCACTGCCAAAGGCAAGGTCATCGTGGTATTTCTGACCAAAATCGGCGGAGTCAATCTGGATGAGTGTGCAGTTTTCAGCCGTAAGCTGAGTGAAGAACTGGATTCCTTTGACTTTATTCCGGAGCGTTATTTCCTGGAAGTGTCATCTCCCGGTATAGAGCGTCCCCTCAAACTGAAATCTCATTACCTGACCGCCATCAATGAGCTGGTGGAAATAGTCTGGGACAAGGACAAAACCCGACTCACCACCAAAGGCTGGCTGCAGGAAGTCAATCCTGACGATATAGTGGTCAAAGACAAAGAAGAACTGATACAGATTCCAATCCCGGCAATTCATAAAGCCAAGACCTGCTTTTCGAACGACCGGACAAGGGAGCAGATATGAGCGCAAATATTATCGATGCAGTAATCAAGCTGGCTGCAATTAAGCAGCTTGACAAAGACACCATCCAGCAGATTATCCTGGAATCCATCACCTCGACCCTTAGCAAACGCATGAGTCCGGAAAATACTCTGGACGTAACGGTTGACGCCAATACCGGCGCTATACGCGTTAAATTCATGTGCACTATTGTCGAGCTCGAAAAGAATCTGGATGAGGTGAACCTGCTGGATGCCAAACAGATTTTCGGCAAACATGTCAAACTGGGTGAGCAATATCTGCGTGATATGGCGCTGAGCGAATTCGAACCCAAAATCATCAAAACTGCCCAGAGACTCATCCTTGATAAAATCAAGTTTCTGGAACAGGAACGTATCAAGACGGACTTTGATAAACAGAAGCACACAATAGTCACCGGCAAGGTCAAAAGCATAGACGACATCGCCGGATACAAGGTCGATATCGGATACAACGAAGCTCTACTGCCGCCGGATGAACAGATTGACAACGAGTACTACAAAGTCAACGATATGATCAAAGCTTATGTGGTCAATATCAGGACTAAAGACAATTCCGTCATCATTGTGCTGTCCCGCACCAATCCAGAATTCGTGAAAAAGCTGTTTGAAGCTGAGATTCCCGAAATCTATCACGGCATTATCAAGATCAGGAAGATAGTGAGGGAACCGGGCGTCCGCACCAAGATTGAGCTGGAAACCACCGATCCCAAGCTGGATCCCATCTCCTGCTGCGTCGGCACCAAGGGCACCAGGATTGACGCCATCCGCAAAGAACTGCATGGCGAACAGCTGGATATAGTTGTCCACAGCGACGATGCCGAGACCATGATAGCTCACGCTCTGGGTATTGACACAATTAAGCGCGTCTTAATCGAGCGGGGCAAAAACGCTGCAGTGATAGTATCTGAAGAGGACAAGGTCACTGCCATCGGTAAACAAGGCAAAAACGTGAAGTTAGCTGCCAAATTGTGCGGTTTCAAACTTGACATCTATACCCAGGAAGAATACGAGGAAAAAATGGCTAAGGAACGCCGCACCATCAGTCATATCAAGGAACTGGACGGCGTCAATGCCAAGATAGAGGAAATCCTCCGGAAGCATGGCTACACTTCTGTTGAAGATGTTTATGCCGCATCAGTTGATGAACTGTGCAACCTGGAAGGGATTGGGCAGAAAACAGCAGAAAAACTCAAAGAGGCAGCCAAGTTATTCTGATGGATAATGTTCATAGCAAAGCAGGACACAGCCCGATCCGAACTTGCGTTATCTGCAAGAGCAAGGCAGAACAGGATAGCCTTTTGAACTTCTATTTGCTGGATGGAGAAGTCATCTTTGATATCCGTAAAATGGTTCAAACGCGCAAGCTCTATATCTGCCACACGGAAACCTGTTTGCAAAAACTTGATAGATGGTTGCTGCACCGCAGGAAAAAAGCAGCAGCAACTTCCGGAAAGAAAGCATGAAAAAAAGCCATTACAAGCTGCCTGATGTGGAAGAGGAGATTACTCCGGAACTGCTGAACAGAAAGATAATGGCACTGCTGCAGTTTGCCCGCAAGGCAGGAAAACTGATTCATGGCTATGAAACCTGCAAAAAGCACATACAGAACAGAAAGATAGATTTGCTGGTGCTGGCTGGAGATTTATCCGCCCAGACCAGAACGAAAATTGTCAAATCCGCCCAGATAGCGGAAAGCAGAATTCCCATCAAGGAATTCAGTACCCAGGAAGAACTCGGTTCAGCCTTGGGTTTACCATACACAGGGATTATTGGAATCCTGGACAAAAACTTTGCCGGGAAAATACTCAGCTACATTGAGCAGTAGCTTTGGATGGAGGAACTTTGATTCGCGTACATGAGTTGGCGAAAGAGCTGAAAATCAGCACCATGGCTTTGAAGACTCATCTCACAGCGCTGGGCGTTGTAACGAAGAGCCATATGAGCTTTATCGAGGATGAGATTGCAAACAAAATCCGTTCCAAATACAACGAACAGATTAATGCTGAAAAGAAGGCTGAAAAGGATAGGAAACACTTTATCGAGATGAAGCAGCAGGCTGCTCAAAAAGCCAAGCAGGATGCGGAAGCAGCTACTCACCCAACACCCGTGGAAGAAGAACCTGCAACTCCCATAGCTCAGCCCGAACCAGAAGATCAGGTCCAACAGCCTCATCCGAAAAAGGAACACCCCGTCACTGTCCATGCAGAACCGGTCAAACCAAAGGTTGAAGCTCCACCCCGTGATATCCGGGTTCCATATCAACAGCATAAACCCGCACCCAGAGCTTCTTCCGGACAGGAACAAGGCAGAGAAAGCAGAGGAAGTTATCGGGACAGGAGTTCAGCTCCGACCCGCCGTGAAGGTGGATATCAAAGCCAGGGTGGACGTCCTTCAGGCGCACCCAGAACAGGTGAAAGACCCCAAGGAGGCTATCAGGGACGCGATGCCAAAGCACAGCCTGGTGGCACAGACACAAGAAAACGTCCGGACTTCCCACCCCGTAAACCGGGTGGACCTGTCTCATCGGCTCCACGCAAACCTGCTGCCGGAGCAGCTCCGGAAGCTGTTCCCAAGGATAGTGAAGTTAAAAAATTCGGTAAATCCAAAATCAGTCATGACGAGCTGGGCGAAAAAAGCAGACACCGCAAAGCCCAGATAGAAAAGCAGAAGAAAGAGAAGGGAGCTGTAACAGAGCCCACAGAAATGGAAGAGGCAGAAATCTCCCGCAGCATCAAGATGACTTTAGCCAAGACCCAAAAGAAGAAAAAGTATCATCGCGAAGCCCAGCAGGTGGAAGACCGCACTTCCAATGAAATAGTCATCCGCGAATATACATCAGTTAGTGAACTTGCCAAAATCATGGATGTCCCTGCTTCCGAAATCATTACAAAGTTTTTCATGATGGGACAGCTGGTGACGATGAATCAACGCCTGGACAAAGATTCACTGGAGATGATCTGCGACGAATTCAGCTTCAGCTTCAGATTTGAAGATGAATACGGTTCCGATCTTTTTGAAAAGGAGAAAGAGCATTATTCCGAGGCGGAAGCCATCACCAGACCTCCGGTGGTAACCATTATGGGGCATGTAGATCATGGCAAAACCTCCATTCTGGATTATATCAGAAGCACCAATGTGGTCGCAGGTGAATCCGGCGGCATCACTCAGCATATCGGAGCTTACCAGATTGAAGTCAACAAACACAAGATAACCTTTTTAGACACTCCCGGGCATGAGGCTTTTACTGCAATGCGTTCCCGCAGAGCCAATGTTACCGATATCGCCATCATAGTTGTTGCTGCATCTGAAGGGGTAAAACCCCAGACTGTGGAAGCCATTGACCATGCCAAAGCTGCTGGCGTGGCAATGATTATTGCCATCAACAAGATAGATTTGCCGGAAGCCAATGTGGACAAGACTATTGCCCAATTGCTGGATTTGGGAGTTTACCTGGAAACTTACGGGGGCGAAGTCCCCTGGTGCAAGACCTCGACTGTTACGGGTGAAGGAATCCTCAACCTGATTGAGCTGATTCTTCTGACTGCTGAGATGAAAGAGCTTACAGCTCAGGTGGAAGTTCCCGCCGAAGCCATAGTAATAGAAGCAGAAAAAGATCAGCGCATGGGCGCAGTCGTTACCATCCTGGTTCAGGAAGGTTCGCTGAAGAAGGGCGATATTGTGGTCTGCGGAGCAACTTATGGACGCATCCGTAAGATGGAAAATGAAAGGGGCGTTGAAATCAAACAGCTCTTTCCTTCCGATGTAGCGCGCATCTATGGCTTGAGCGAAGTGCCCAAAGCGGGAGACGTCCTCAACCAGGTAGAAAATGAAAAGACTGCCCGATCCATCAGTTCGGAGCGTCTCCAAATCCGTCTGGAACGTGAAAAATATCAGAACAAAGCATCATTGCAAAACATCTTTGCCCGCATCAAGGAAGACCAGATAGGCGAGCTCAAACTTATCATCAAAGCAGATACCGACGGCTCGGTGGAAGCTCTGGCGGATTCATTCCAGAAGCAATCCAACGAAGAAGTCATGGTCAATATAATTCACAAGAGCGTGGGCGGCATCAATGAAGCAGACGTCAGCCTTGCTTCAGCTTCCAACGCCATCATAATCGGATTTCATGTCCGTGCCAACCAGCAGGCAAAGAAAATGGCTGAGGATGAGCATGTGGAGATTAAGCTCTACCAGGTCATTTATGCTGCGATAGACGATATCCGCAGCGCTCTGGAAGGCTTGCTCAAGCCCGAATTTGAAGAAAAACCGCTGGGCACTGTCGCCATCAAACAGCTCTTCAAAATCAAGAAGCTGGGGACGATTGCCGGCTGTTACGTCGAAAAAGGCGTTATCCAGCGCAACTGCAACATCCGTCTCTACCGCAACGACGTCCTTATCCATGAAGGCAAGCTTGCCTCTCTCAAACATTATCAGAACGAAGTCTCCGAAGTTAAGGCAGGAACCGATTGCGGTCTCACCATCGATGGTTACAACGATATCCGCGAAGGCGATGTCATTGAGTGTTACACCATTCAGCAGGTTGAGAAAAAGCTGGTTTAAGGCTAAAGATGAAATCCTTCCGACTGGAACGGCTGCAGAACGAAATCAGGAAAATCCTGAATAATGCGCTTAGCACCAAGCTGAATGACCCGCGTCTGGATTGGGTCATCATCAGCGAGGTCATTCTATCCAAGGATCTGAACTATCTCAAAGTGTATTTTACCCATTACAACAACCCTCATTCCCATGAGCAGATAAAAGAGCTGTTGGAAAAAGCATCAGGCTTTATAAAAAAACAAATCGCAGGAGCAAAACTTATGAGAACCATTCCGGAAATCACCTTCCATTATGATGAGACAGAAGAACGCGCCGCCAGGGTGGATGCGCTGCTTGCCTCCGTCAAAGATGATTTCGACGATGATGACGAATACGATCCTGATATCGACATCGATGATTATCTGGATGAAGACGAAGTGTTCGATTTTGATGAGGATGAAGACGAATTCGACGACATCGATGACCTCGATGATGACGAAGACTATTAATCCAAAAGCATAGTTGATACAGGGCAGTTAGCAAGCTGCCCTTTTTTTATAAAGCCCGGTTAGCTCCCCTCTCCGGAGACGGCAGGGATTGTTAAGTCCGTTAATCCGGTCAGAGGATTTGCAGAGAGTCAGCAGAGACTAAGTCTCCGAAAACCCTCTGCAGAAGTTGAACTAAGAACGTGCATCAGATCCTGAGGGTAAGGGGTAATAGGCTGCAAAGACAAAGGATAACAAAATGACAAAACAGATGAAAGCTAAGGATTTTAACGCCAGACTGCTGCCTGTTTTTAAGGCAGCGAAATCCATCTGCCTGACCACACATGTTAATCCTGATGGGGACGGCTTGGCAGCCTGCCTGGCTGTGAAACGCATATTGCAAAATCTGGGACTTCAAGCTGACATTGTCGTGGATGAGTTTGATTTGGACAGATACGGATTTTTAAATGTGCTGGATAACGTTGTTCTGGACTGCGCTTCCCTGCAATATGACCTGGTGGTCATCATCGACTTGCATGATTATGACAGGCTGGTTCAGAGGGTGCATCTTGCCAAATCCGCCCACACAGTGATTGTCATCGACCATCATGAAATCCAGGACGATATGATGGATTGCGATTTCTGTTGGGTTGACCCCAGTGCCGTATGCACAGGATGGATGATTTACAGCCTGTTTCAGAAAGAGATAGAAGCTTTGCCCGAAGCTGACCGCGAATATGTCGGGACCTGTTTATATACGACGCTGCTAAACGATACCAACAATTTCACCAATGCCAATACCAATGAAGACGCTTTTGTTCTCGCTGCTGCCGCTTGCCGCTATGGAGTCAAACCGGGACAGATTCAACGCATGTTTATGGTGGTGCGCACATCAGGGGAGATGAGGCTTTTGGGACAAGTGCTTTCCACCATAGAACTTTATGACAAAGGCAAAATCCTGTTTATGGACAGCTCTTTGGCAATGCTGGAAGAAAATCTGCTCAGCAAAGAAGCAACCTCCAATTTTACACGCTGGGTGCAGGACTTGAAAGGAGTGGACACTATCGGTTATTTCAGGGAGGAAAGCATGCACAATTATAGGCTAAGTCTGCGTTCCAAGACCATTAACGTCCATTCTATCGCGGTTAAATATGGCGGGGGAGGTCACCTTCAGGCTTCAGGCTGCATGATGACCGGCTCTTTGGACGACCTCAAACAAAAGCTATTACAGGAAATTCACCGTGCCGATAAACTGGTGCATTAGATTGTTATGGACAAAGACCTGAGCCTATCCGGATTTCTTCTCATTGATAAACCCGCCGGCATATCCTCCTTTGATGTAATCAGAAAACTGCGCCGGCAAACAGGAATCAGGACCTTCGGTCATGCCGGAACATTGGACCCCTTTGCCACAGGGCTGCTGCTGTTGGCAGTTAATAAATATACCAGGCTGTTGGCTCTGCTGGATGCTGCCGACAAATCATATGAAGCAACCATGTTTATCGGCAAATCCACTTCCACAGGCGATCCGGAAGGTGAGGTCACGGCTATATCAAAAGCATTGCCGGACACTGAAAAAATCGATTTGTTGCAAAGTGCCGTCCTTAATATTGAGCAACTCAAACCTCCGGCTCATTCCGCCCTGAAAATTAACGGTAAAAGAGCATATGAACTGGCAAGGAAAGATATTGAACTGGATTTGCCGGAACGTCCGGTCAGAATCCATGAATTTGAAGTATTGCAATATGATTATCCCTATCTGAAATATGCCTGCCGGGTTTCCAAAGGAACCTATATCCGCAGCCTGAGCCAGTGGATTGCCCAATATTTGGATGTGAAAGCCTATACCCTGAACCTAAGAAGGACGGCAATAGGAAAAATTGATGTGAAACGGTCAATCTCTCCCGAACTGATTGATGCTGAGGGGCTGCAGGCAAATCTGCAGCAGGCGTCTGAGATTCTTGATGACAAAGAGATGATTGTCCTCGATGCCGAAGCTCTGAAATTGCTGTCCCAGGGCAGGACGGTGCTCAATCCGGGCGCTGATCAGGTAAGAATTTTAATCCTGGATGAATCGGGAATGTGCCACGGAATAGCTATGCGTCAGGAAGGAATCCTGCACCCGAAAGTGAACTTATGCTGAAGTGGTTTGACGAATCCGTTCCCTGCTTGGATGCTTGTGTGTTGACCATGGGCAATTTTGACGGCTTGCACCTGGGTCACCGTAAAGTGCTGTCTATTCTGCATGAAAAAGCAAAGGAACTGGGATTGCCGGCAGTTGTGCTGACATATTGGGAACATCCGGGGCATTACGTTCATCTCAAACATCAGGTTCCCATTCTCACTCCCAGACCCTTGAAAAAAGAACTTATCAGGGCATGCGGCAGCAGTCAGGTCTACTTCATCAATTTTACTACTGAGACTGCTCATGTTACGGCATTGACTTTCCTGAAAGAAGTCCTGATAGAACACTTTCATCCCCGACTGATAGTGGCGGGATATGATTCTCATTTCGGATATCGCCGGGAAGGCAATGCAGATTTTCTCAGCCGGTATGGGGTAGAATTTGGTTATGATACTATCAGGGTGGAACCTGTTTATCAGGATACAAATATTATCAGCAGCACCTTGATACGCGATGCTCTGCAACAGGGTGATGTTAGAACTGCTGCTGCAATGCTGGGAGAACCTTATTGTCTGTATGGGACTGTTTCACACGGAAAAAAGCTGGGTCGAAGCATAGGTTTCCCCACCGTAAACCTAAATCCCATCGATAATGAACAGCTCATCCCGGCAAACGGAGTCTATCTTTCTGCTGTTTCTTTTAACCAAGACCACTATTTTGGATTGACAAATATTGGCGTTAGTCCTACATTGAAAAATAATGGTCAAATAGAAATAGAAACATTCATTTTGGACTTTGACCGTGAGATGTATGGAGAAAACATCCGGCTGGAAATGCTGGAGTTTATCCGCAGCGAGGAACACTTTCCAACCGTGCATGCGTTAAAGCGTGCCATCGAACAGGATATAAGAAAAGGAAAGGAACTACTGGCAGGATTATGATTAACACAACGGGACACATAGGCAAAACATCCCTTCTGCTCATGCTTGTCTGGGTTGGATTTGTCTCACTTTACGCCGTTGGCTTCATTCCGGCAGACGGGAATAACATCTCATCTGGATTTCAGCTTCAACGGGACAGAGAGTTTTATTACCACACTTATAAAGACGAACAACACTGGTACGGAACAGAGAAATGGGCGGTGCGCTTTGATTTTACCGAGGAGTATCCCACATATGAGCTGTCAGCCTTTGATATCAACCGGATCAGGATATATTTCCCAGTAGTGTCATCGCCTGCATATGAAGTCACGGTTCAGGTTTTTTCCGATCAGAATAATCTGCCAGGTAATGTTTTAGCCACGGTATCACAGGAAGTTACCAGTAGCTGGATGGAATTTTCTCTTCCGGATATTGCTGCTCAAAACGTTGTCTGGGTTGTCCTGAATTGTCCTACTGCAGTGGATGGACCCTATGTTTCTGCCTCCCGGGGTGGGGGAAACCACAGCTACTACTGGAATACGAATACACCAGTCCAATACTACCAAAATCTATACACTGCCGGGATTTACAGTGAGTTTCTGATTTCTGTGGTGGGCAGATTTGATCTCAGTAGCACAGACATTGAGCTGGCAAACTTTGACCTTCTTCCGGATGTAAGTATAGGCGCGTCGGTCACCCCCCAATTCGTAATATATAACAACTCTGACCTTGTGGTCAACAGTGCGGTTTTGCATGTGGAGATAACCGGGGCTGGCGGGGACTTTGCCATTCAGGATTCCCTCCCTGTGATCAGATCGATTAATCCTCATTCCGAGCTTGTAATTGCCTATGATGATCCAGATTATCAGGAACATGCCGTGCAACTGCCCGCTTATGCAACACAGCTCAAAGTTAGGGCTTATCTGAATACTGAGTATACAGAGACAGATACCGTCTTCAACAACACGGTTACCAGGTATTATGACCTGTTTGACCGCAATCTTCCCGTCAAGCTGGTGGAGAATTTTCTGCGCTATTCAGAGAGTTCCAATCTATTGTTATCGCAGGATGCAGCAGCTCTGGACGATCTGACCTTTTTGAATTATTTTCCGCTGGTGGCAGATACCAACTATGCAATTGGTGCAACCCAACGTTTCAACTGGTATGGCTTGATGGGTTTGCCCATGACTGTTTTGGGGGGTGATTCCCTCATCACTGGATATATTGCCAATCTTTATGGAGATCAGTTTAATCTGGCGGCTCAAGGTCTGCAGGAGCAAACTACTTTCCTTATGCAAAGCAGTGCCACGCTTAGTCTGAGTGAGCCTTTTATCAATCTGCAGATGAGACTTGTCCTGAGAAATATTGAAACCTACCTGTTTGACAATGGGATTGATCCCAATCCCATGCGCACCAGCCGGTTTTTTGCAGCTTTGGTGAACAAAAGAAACCTGCAGGGCAGGGAACGATATGTCTTTGCCAGATGGGGGGCTTATGCCGACACGATCGGCACTTCTCTGCAGTTCGGAGAATCCTGGCAGAAGCAAATCAGCATTCCCGTCAACAACATTCCCCAGGATAGCTTGGAAAGCAACTATGTCCTGCTTTACTGGCTGCAGAATAACTCCTCTAAGCAGATTATTTTTGCCAATCTGGTCCCTATAGCAGGTGTAACCCATTCTTCTGAAGAGCTTGTCCCATCCGCGTTGACTTCTCTTGTTTTAGCTCCCAATCCCATCAGGAAAGGTGATAAGCTGCATCTGAGCCTGGACAGTGCTCTCAAAGGTAATGCTCAATACAGTATCTACAATACACGGGGACGACTGGTTACATCGGGAATACTGACTCTGACTGAGGGAAAAGCTACTATGCAGAATGATAAGCTTACTACCTCAGGGATCTACTTCCTCAAGCTGAGCCTTCCTGGTCAAAATCCAACCTCAACACCACAAATCCAGACTGCCAAATTCATTTTTATCAGATAAAGGAAATTCATGGACAGAATCGAAGTAAGGGAGCTCTCCCAGTTTGTAGGCAAGGAAATCACCGGTTTTTATCTCGCAGCGGAAAAGGAACTGCGCGAAGGTAAAGGCGGTTACTATCTGCGAATCCGGATTCAGGACAGAAGCGGAAGCTGCAATGCCAATGTCTGGAACAACGCCCAAAAGGAAGCAGAAATCTTTGAGGAAGGCGATGTCATCAAGATTGCCGCCATGGTTACAAATTACAAGGGTCAGACTCAGCTTTCCATCAGCAAGATACGTCTGGCAGACAAATCCGAATATGACCTCAACGATTTTCTGGCAAAGAGCCAGAAGGACCCCAAAGCTCTGGCTGACGAGTTTTTTGCTTATCTGGAAAGCATTCAGGACGCCAATCTGAAGCAGCTTTTACTATCCATTTTTGAAGACCGTGAGTTCTTTACCAAATTCTCTTTCGCTCCTGCTGCCAAAAGCTGGCATCACAACTACATCCACGGCTTGCTTGAGCACACCGTATCCGTGGCCCGGATATGTGATTTTGCCTCCAGATATTATAATGTCAATCGTGACCTTCTGATTGCCGGTGCACTGTTGCATGATTCCGGCAAGGTCTACGAGTATCAGCAGGTTCCCGCTATCGAGTTTACTACGCTTGGAAGGCTGGTGGGTCATCTCACGATTGCTGACCAGATGGTGTGCACCAAAGCAGCTGCCATCAATAATTTCCCCTCAGAACTGCTGATGCTGGTGCGTCATCTGATTCTTGCTCATCATGGCGAATATGAAAAAGCCTCTGTCCGCCTGCCTCAGACGATTGAAGCCCTGCTCCTCCATCTGGCTGACAATATGGATGCCCAGACCATAGGCGTGCAGCAATTGCTGGAGATTACGCCTTCCGATTCCGAATGGTCTGAATTTGATAAACTGAACAACCGCTACTATTACAATTATCACGGTTAATCCATGTTTCGCACGGCAGTTTTGGCTTCCGGCAGCAAGGGCAATTGCGTCCTGGTTGCTGCCAATGACACTGCAATTTTGGTTGATGCCGGGATATCCGCCAAACGTGTCTGGGCGGCTTTGGAACATCTGAATTTTGACAGGAAGCAGATTCAGGGCATTCTTATCAGTCATGAGCACGGCGACCATATCAGCGGAGCTGGTGCTGTGTCTCGTTTGCTAAAAATCCCCGTATTTCTGACCCGTGACACCTATATGGCATGCCGTCACCGTCTGGGTGAATTGCATGACCGAGTGGTCTTTATCAAAGCAGGTGAGAGTTTCGGATTGGGCAGTCTGGTGATTCATCCTTTTTCCTCACCTCACGATGCGGTTGACAGCTGCAATTTTACCATTACCGGACATGATTTCCCTGAACGAAAGCTGGCTATTGCCACCGACGTCGGCTATCAAAGCAGATTGCTTACCACCCATCTCAGTAATTGCACAACCCTTATCCTGGAAAGCAACCACGACCTGAAAATGCTGAAGGATGGACCCTATGACTGGCATCTGAAGCAGCGCATCCTCAGCAATCACGGGCATCTCTCCAATCTTGATGCCGTAGGCGTAATCAGCCAGGTCTTGCATGCCGGGTTGAAAAACCTTATCCTGGCGCATCTGAGCGAGGTCAATAACCTGCCTCAACTCGCGGAACAAACCATGCGCGATTTTCTAACTTCTGTCCACAGCGATATCCGGCTCATCGTTGCCGACCAATATGACCATACCCATTTTATCGATGTCTGATAACACTTCTTATTGCCATTCTTTTCTTAGTGCCTGACCAGGCTGTTTTTCCCAATCTCAACAGCATCTCTCATAAAGAAATACAACCTCTTATCCTGCAGTAAGTTTGATGAATCCGAATAGTCATGATTCTTAACCCTCGCAGAGAGTCTGCAGAGAGTCTGGAGAGGCAAAGTCTCTGCAAGACCCTTTCAGATGTTATGCCGGATTTGATAGGGATTGACAAAAAAATAAATACAATAAAACTCTGCAAAACTAAAAAATGAAAGGAAAGCGAATGAAAAAACTGTTTATCCTGCTTATATTTGTCACAGCTATGGTCTATGCCCTAATCGGGAAATCCGCACCTGCTTACAACGCTGATGAAACCTTTCCCATGGTGATTGTGTTCAATATGTCGGAAGAAAATAAATCCATCATGATTGGCGATTCGGACGGGGAAATCTTTTCTACTCCACGGATGAACGCTTTGGAAGCCACCATTCTGACACCTTTGGATGCAACGGGAACCTTCAGTTTATACGAATGGGATGAGGACCTTTCAGACTGGACTGTCATGTATCGCGCTTTTACGGAAGAAGAATACGAGGTCACTCTGAAACAAGGAAAGGTCTTGGGTCTGATTATCCTTCCCGATAACTATGTGGAGGACTATGAACTGAGCTATGACTACACCGGTTACGGGAAAATCATGTTTGCCAATCTGTCCTCGCAATCGCTGGCATTTCTGGAAGTCAGTAAAGAATTCGGCAGCAGGAAAACCGTCTGGCTGGACGGGCTTTCCTATTACAATCTGAGTAGTTTTGCCGATGCGCCGTCAGATTCCTACGCATTGTTTTGGCAAACCTATGAGCAGTCGTCCACTGGGGAATACTTCTTTAATATGGCGGAGAATGGCGAACCTGCATTAAGTGAAGTCACCTGGGGCAAATGGTATGTCATGATGATATACGATAAAGACGATGGGACAGTGGCGGAAATGCTCGAGATAACTCCTGACCAGTCATTGTTCAAGTAAAGTGACAGGGATTCATTGGATTGGGAATTATTGCGGGTTTTGAAGCATACAAATCAGATATTGAAATCTGGAGTGCCGGATGAAAGGAAAAGTGCTGTTTACAATAGTCCTGAGTATTATGGTTGGTTGGCTGGGAGCGCTTGAACTGGCAGAAATCAAACTGGGCGTCAGTGGAGGTTATAATCTGGCGCAGCATTACGGTAATAAGGACCAGGCGGAAGGATACAAAATCGACACAGGGTTTCATCACGGATTCACCAGCGGTTTATATCTGGAACTGCCAATCGTGGAGGATTTTGCCTTTCGCTATGAATTCAATTATGTAACCCGGGGCTCGGAAGAAGATATCACCATCAGTGAACTGGATGGTGAGGAACTTTATAAACCCGCCGTAATGAATGTTTACTACCATCTGGGTTATATGGAATTTCCCATGCTGTTCAAATACACAACATTGAAATCGGATAAGCTGAGCCTGGCTATCAATGCCGGAGCAGCTATGGCGCTTAAAACCAATGGCAGATATGAGCTGGACGGGGTGGTTTACTTTCCGGTAGCGGATAGCTTCACCACTTTTCCCATCAGGGAAATGTCGCACCTGAAGGAAGTCAACCAGTTTGACTTCAGCCTGATTTATGGGGGAGAGCTGGATTTCCAAATGCTGCAGCGTCCCTTTACGCTGGGCTACAGGTTTACCATCGGCTGGGATTACCTGAATCTGCCAACCTACGACTTGGCAGAGCAAAGCACTGTTTCTCTGCGTAATCAGAGCTATGCGCTCTATTTAAGCACGCCCCTTTGGCACTATAAAAGACAGGGAGCTGAATAATGAAAGTTTTCTTGATAGTTCTTATCCTTTTGCAGGTAGCAATAATGTCCGCAACGATAGACTTCACCTCTGTATATTACAGTGGAGTAACGGCAGACAGCATGCGCAGCGTCCGAATCCGGGCAATAGGACCAAATCCTTCAGTGCTGGCAAAAAATGACGGCTACGTTCAGACAACAGCTATGCAAGTAA
>DAHVPA010000150.1 GCA_027318525.1 Candidatus Cloacimonadota bacterium
ATGCCATTCTCACCATCTCCACCATGCAAACCGATAAAGACGAGGTCTGGATGGATTTGCTGAATTGCAGCTATCAGTTCATGCCCAAATGCATAATCTGCAGGATCCAGTTCCGATACCTGATAGCCATTGAGAACAAGTTGTTTGGAGATTTCTCTCCCGGATACCAGAGACACTTCGCGCTCAGGTGATTTTCCCCCTAACAGAACAACAATTTTCAACATCAGCGTTCCTTTAGAAAATCATGCATTGAGTATTAAGCTAACTAATGATAAAATATGCGTATATGTCAAGTTTTATCTTGACGGTTATCACTTCATCAACTGGAAAAAGAGCTGCAAATCTGCTCCCAAAGCGGCTTTCACTCTGGATGGTCCTTTGCTGTTGCCACCGCATAAATCCAATTTTTCATATCTGTTCCGCAAGACTTCAAACAGCTTCCACAGCAGGAATACACCTGCTCCATTTTTTAGTGCTTCCGGAGCTGTTCCACTCAACCAGGCATATGCTGTTTTGCTGTTGTCTTTAATGATTTGAATGGAGCTGACGATGCTGCCTTTATCAACAACGTTATACTGCTCTATCAACCCCGCTATATGCAGTTTTTCCAGCAAATGCCCCAGACCTTCCCGCGGGATGGGAAAAGGATGGTTTTTCCGGTTATACATGCCATAAAGCAATGTCATAAAAACATCCGGCTCGTAGCTGCAGACATAATCATATTGCTGCTTTTCAGCCTTGCGCAGGGTCGTAAGCTCATGTTTGTGGATTTCTGTTTTTGCATGCAAATCCACTCCAAAGGTATAAAGCGGCACAGTTTTTAAGCCAGCTTCCTTAAATCCTCTGATATCAAGATTTTGGGGCATCAGATTGAGGCTTACCCTCTGATAGTTTTTAGTAAGAAATGCTCCCACTGCTTTGCAGATTTCAAACTCCAGCATCAGCTCCCTGCCTTGCTGAGCGCGTTCTGGATAACTGAAGAAAAGGGGACTGTAATAAACCAGGGTGGGATTGTAGGCTTTCTTCAGAGTGATGAATTTCTTTTCATAAAGCGGCATCCAGCCCACCGGATTATCGTTGCGGGAGCAGAGCAGAACCTTGGCAGGCAGATTGTAAAGCTCTGCCACCGGATACATCCATTGGGGGTCAAACCAAAAGGGAAGCTGGGGTTGGAGGGAAATTGCTTGTTCTGGACTAATTAGTTTACATGTGTAATTATTCAATTCCTGACCATAATTATCAGATGTATTTCTGCACTGTTTCCAGTAATTCGGAGAGTTGGAAGGGTTTGATGATATAGTCTGAGACGCCTTCCACCATAGCTTTGTATGCACTGTCAATGGTTGGGTAGCCTGTCATGATGATGCAGTATATTTTGGAATCGATATTCATCATCTGTTCCATCACTTCCAGACCATTCATCCCGGGCATCACCAAATCTATCAGGGCAAGCTGGTATTTGCCATCTTCAAACATGGTCATGGCTTCTTCCCCGCTTTCTGCCAAATCAACCTCATACTCATGATTGGTCAGGTATTCACCCACCACTTCACGCAAAAGCCTGTCATCATCTACTAAAATTATGCGAGCTGACATTATCCTACCTCAAGCCAAAATTATTAATTGAAACTATTTTTTAGATACTCTATAAGTTAGTCAACTAAAAAATCTCTGCCTTCAGGCATTCAATGGTATTTGCCGCTTGCTTTACAGCTTTTTAGGGTGCTTCCTCCTTGGATCATTGCCTTGATTCAATGCAGCATCCACCTGGCATCCACCTGGGCTAACCCCAGGAGGACCCCAGGTGGATCCCAGGTTGAATCAGAGATGGCAACCAAGGGGGAAAAGGAAACCGGCTGCCTGAGCAACCGGTTTTCCTGTTTGAATACAGAAGCTTGAGTTTATTTCATTAGCATCATTTTACGGGTTTCAACCTTGCCCTCGACGTTTAATTTGTAAAAATAGATACCGCTGGCAACCCTGTTACCTGTGGCATCAGTGCCGTTCCAGGTTACTTTGTGCTCACCGGAAGGCAGCATCCCGCCGGAAAGATTCCTGACGAGTTCGCCCTTCACATTATAAACACCCAGTTCTGCCTTGCCCTTATGAGACAAGGTGAAACTGATTGTTGTCTCGGGATTGAAGGGATTGGGATAGTTTTGCCGCAGCATGGTAACAGCAGGAGGAGTGACCGGTTCATCCGGATTGCCGACCAAACCAAGTGAAAGTTCCATGAAACGGACATATCCGCCGTTGTTCTGTCCAATGGGTGAATCCTGTTGATAAGAACCCCATGACAGGTCATCGTAGAACAAAATACCCAATTTCCCTGACAGTGGACCGGTATAAATCACCTTGTCTGCAGGATAGACCCACATGGGTTTCATGCCTGCCAATTGAGTAGTTTCAACTTTGTTGAGAGAAAGAGGTTCGGACCAGTTCATGCCATAATTGTTGGAAAACGAGACATAGATTTCGGGAGTATCGGCAAACTGGACCAGCTCGGGAAAATCGGAAGGATAAGTATTATACAATCTTGAACGGTAGCAGTCCTGCCAGACGGCAGCCATCTGACCATGCTCATTGGGTTCGGTTATTTTGGTATTGCTGTAATGGAAATACATAGCATCGGAATGGGCAGTCTCATCCCAGTAAGGGAAAGGCCAGCCGGCAGCATAGAAATTGGGGTCGCCATAATAGGTGCTGGTGTTATCCTCTTCATACTCATCCGTAATCCAGTCACCATTTCTGTCCCAAGGAGCCCAACGTAATGTGTCTGTGGGAGTTCCGGCAATCGGATAGATTTCCCTGATGGAAAAAGCATGCGTCGCAACATCATAAACAAGCTCATTCATGGACTGAGAAGTGGGATACCAATAAGTAGTAATTTCGCCGTTTTCCAAGCCACGATACTGATATGCCCAGATGCCGGGAAGATAAATCTTGTTGTTCAGGTCATCATAGACGGCATTGAGGTGAGAGGAATTGGTAATATCACAGAAAACTGAATCATTGGGCACAGGAGTGCCTTCCGGAATCTGCAATATCCCTATCCCGTTGCCGAAGTTATCCTTGGGATTATAATTGTTCATTCTGCTTCTGCCCGTAAATCTCTGCCAGGTGCCCTGACCGTAGTTATCGCAGACGAATGCATCCAAATCAGGTTCATAGATATCAGTGGAGGCAGCATTATTAACGGCAAAATGGTAACCTACATAATAGATTTTACCGTCATCTCCCACTGTGAAAGCAAAGAAGGGACGGCGCCAGACCACTGTATCATGATTCCAGGCATTCATTTCCGGGATGGTGATATAATTCCAGGTGAGAACAGCAGGATTACCGACTTCCAGGATATCGTTGCTGATATCAGTATAAGCGATATAGGGATTTTCAGAAGGATTGGTCACATGGGAGATGGTATTGCGCGCCAATACATAAACTCTGCGCATCCCTGCCAATGGAGAAGGACCTATCTGCACAGTAGGCCAGATAAATTCATTATCGGTGGTAGCTGTCCCCACAGGAGGAGTAATTGTGATGGGGTTGTTGATCACTGTTATTGGATCAGTCATAATGTTGGAAGCGCCTTCCAGAAATACATCCCATGCCAGCTGGACTTCCAGGCTGGCGTCGGCATCAGTATTGGCGTGCCAGGCATAGATAGGCTTTCCTGATACGTTGTCGATGGCAATGCCTGGGTAACCTTCCCGGTTTTGGACATTGGTAACTTCATTCACATGACCAATAGTGCCAGCATTGGTTATATAAGAAGTAAATACGCGCCTGGTTCCGGTGGCGGTCCTCTGTCCGTGGAAAGTGAGGAAATAGCCACCATAAGTGGGATTGGGCTCCAGGCAGACGGGCAGGTCATTGTAACTGCCAATCATATAATCATAATACGACATTAGCAGGTTGATGGGTGCAATACTAAAGGAATATTGCAACGTCTCCATGCGGGCGGGTTGAGTCAATCGGGGCAAACGGGTTTCTCTAACCGGTTTGTCCTTGCTGAGAGGACCGGGCAGCATGTAATCGGCATAAACAACGCTTATGAGCAGCAAAAGCGTCAGCACCAGGAACATACCTTTTCTCATTTTACCTCCTGTAATTATGTGTCTGATTAGTTTAATTTGAGCAGTTTATGTGAATAAGCAGCTGCTCCCAGATTCACTTTGACAAAGTAAACTCCGGCAGCAACCTGCCTGCCATAATCATCACTGCCATCCCAATCCAGAGTGTGCGAACCTTTGGTCAGAAATTGGGTTACCATAGTCTTGACCAGTTGCCCTTTGATGTTATATATGGATGTTTTTACTTGAGTCTGTTCTGATGTCTCAAAGCAAATCTTCAGAGAGTTGTGGAAAGGATTGGGATATGCCGATACAGTAATCGGTGTGATTTCATGAAGCTGCTCTTGGTTCGGAACCTCTAGACGGCACAACTCCATAAACATAACTCTGCCGCCTGTGTAATTAGGAGGTCTCCCAAACATATCCGAAGAACCCCAAGTATAATCATCGTAAAACAACAACCCCAGTTTGAAACTGCCGTGTAAACCCGCACTCATAACCTGATTGGCAGGATATACCCACATGGGCTTGATGCCTGCCAGTTGGGCAACTTCTGCTTTATTCAGACTGATGGGGTCATACCAGGTATTACCATAATCATAAGACATGGAAATCATGATTTCCGGTGTATCGCTAAAAGCACTCAGTTGCGGATATGAAGCAGGATATTTATTATACAGCCTGGCTCGGTTCGCTTCCTGCCAGACTGCTGCCATTACTCCATACTCATTGGGTTTGGTAATAGTAACTTTGTTATAATGAAAAATCATCCCATCGCTATGCA
>DAHVPA010000151.1 GCA_027318525.1 Candidatus Cloacimonadota bacterium
TTATGCGTGCTGCCAGATCCTTTGTGGTAAATGGTTTCATAATGAAATCCTTGATGCCTTTCTTGGCAGCTTCATCTGCCGAGATGAGCGTGGTGAAACCTGTGCACAAGATAATGGGCAGCTTGGGATTGCGGTCCAGCATATTGACAGCCAGCTCGATTCCATTGATGTAAGGCATGGTTGTATCGGTAACGACAAGGTCAACTTTGTCCCTGTTGTTGACAAAATAATCCAGCGCTTTGCGGGGGTCGGTGAAGCCCTTAACCTTGTATCCGAGCTTAATGAGTCCCTGACAGAAGACGTTTACCAGCATCGGCTCGTCATCCACAAACATGATGTTTTCCTCACCGTTGAAGTCTTCCTCTTCTATCACTTCCAGGGTTGATGGCGGCCAGCAGACAGTGTTGTAAAGGGGTAGCAGGACAATAAAGGTGGTGCCTTTGCCAAGTTCGCTGAGGACTCTGATGGCACCGTGATGGGATTGCACGATGCTGTGCACGATAGCCAGTCCCAAGCCAGTGCCTAGGCTGGAGGATTTGGTGGTAAAATAGGGGTCAAAAATGCGGTCAACGATTGATTGGTCAATGCCAGTGCCGTTGTCAATCACTCTCAGGCGCACATGCTGGCACTGCTCCAGTTCAGGATAGGCAATCATGTCCTTGCTGGAAAAGGCGACCGTATCCACGACTATCTGGATGACACCGCTTTCATTATGCATCGCCTGCATGGCATTGGTCCCCAGATTGATCAGAATCTGGTGCATCTGCCCGGGCACTGCCAGCACAGTCGCTTCCTCCACCAGATATTGTTCCTGGATGAGGACGGAACGGGGCAGATAGGAGCGCAGGAAACGCACAGCTTCCTTGGTGTGATCAGTGAAATTGATGGTTTCAGTCTTTGATTCTTCCTGCTTGCTGAAGGAAATCAGGTGTTGGATCATTTCCTTGGCGCGGGTAGCTGATTTTAACACCTCATTCAGGTTGTTGGCAGTTTCCGAACCGGGCTCAACCCCGTCGCTGGAAAGCTCTGTATAGCCGATTATGGCGCTGAGGATATTGTTGAAGTCGTGCGCAATGCCGCCGGTCAGACGTCCGATTGCTTCCAGTTTCTGTACTCTGCGTTGCTGTTCATCACGAAGTATCTGGTAGGTGATGTCGTTGCAACTGGCAATAATGCTGCTCAGCTTGCCTTCCTGGTCGATGACGGGCTTCACCACCATATCGAGGGTGATGCGCTGGTTGTCTTTGCGCACCATTTCAATCTTGCCATGCCAGGGTTGGGAACTGCGCACCCTTATCCACTGCCGTTGCATCTCATCACGGGTGCTGGGTTCGAAGGGCAGGTATTCAAAAGGTTTTTCCAGCAGTTCATTGCGGTTGAAGCCTGTAATCTTCTCGAAAATCGTGTTCACATAACGGATAAAACCTTCGGGAGTGAAGATGATGATGCCTTCTCCAGCTTGCTCGATTGCCTGGATCAGCACTGTGATAGACTCGTCCGATTCCTTTTTATGCAGGGCATAAGCAATGTGTTCAGAGATGGATTCCAGCAGCAGCTTGTCTTCTTTATCATACTGGTCGGGTTTGTCATAGCTCTGCAGGACGATAGCACCGATAACTTCGCCCGATGTAATCAAAGGAATGCCCAGCCAGTTTTTGGACATTGCTCCGATGACTTTCCCTCCGATGCGTTGCTTGATATCTTCCTCGTTAAGGAGGAGTGTTTTAGCCTCTTTAATCAGCTGGGCGGTCAGGGAGTTGGAGTCATCCGCTTCCACAGCAGAATTATCGGGCGCAATCTGGTCCACCATGTAGGGAAAAGTAATCAGATTGCTTTTGCGGTCGTATTGGGCGATGTAGAAATTAGTCACATCGAGCAGTTGCGACAGCGCTTCGTGAATGAGTTTATACAGGTCATCGAGTGAATCGGTAACGTTGATGGCATGACTGATCTGGTGCATTATTTTAGTGATGATTTCCGAACGCTTGGTAGCTGTAACGTCGGAGATTATCATGGCAAAGATAGGTTCTTTACTGGTCTTTATTTGCAGCAATATCTGTTTATAGGCATGCAGCTTGTGGTGGCTGTCATAGAATTGGATATCGTTTTCAATCGGTTCCTTATGAGTCTTGGACAGGATTTCTTTCAGCTTGTTTTCACCCAGAATGAACTGCTTG
Organism: Candidatus Cloacimonadota bacterium; assembly: GCA_027318525.1. GTDB lineage: Bacteria > Cloacimonadota > Cloacimonadia > Cloacimonadales > Cloacimonadaceae > UBA5614. Next base: position 2,178 of record DAHVPA010000151.1, read on the forward strand.
CTGATCAGGACATTGGCAGCGAAGGTGTTTTCCACTTCCCACACAGGTTTACCCACCACGTCAAGCACGGGTAAGCCCAGCAGTTTGGCAAAAGAGTCATTCATGAGGATGGCTTTACCGTCTGCCTGGAAGACGAGGATGCCTTCGGAAGACTGTTCAAAGATAGAGCGGAAGAGGGTTTCTCTTTCTTCTGACTGGATGGATAGCTGTTTGTAAATGCTGTCTGTCATATTTTTATCTCTCAGGTTGTTAAGATTCTTTGTGTCTCCAGAGCAATCATCAGCTCTTCATTGGTGGGTATTTTCAGGACTTTGACCTTGGCATCGGCAGCACCGATATCTTCAATCTTTCCGCTGAAGATAGCATTCTTTTCAGGATTGAGTTTTATGCCCAGAGAGTCGAGTTCGGCGCAGACTTCATCACGCATAATGGGCATGTTTTCACCCACTCCGCCTGTGAAGATAAGGACATCCAGCCCATTCATGGCTGCATAATAAGCCCCGATATATTTCTTGATTCTATAGCAATAGACCTTGAGGGCGAGGATTGCCTGCGGATTTTGTTTTTCCAGGACTTCATCCTCGATGACGCGCATATCGTTGGAAAGGTGGGAAAGCCCCAGGATACCGCTTTTCTTGTTGAGTATGGCATTGACTTCCTCAACGCTCATTCCGAGCTGCTGCTGCATATGCAAAGGGATAGCCGGGTCGATGTCACCGCAGCGGGTGCCCATGACCAGACCTTCCAGCGGAGTGAAGCCCATGGAGGTATCGACTGATTTGCCGCCTTTGATAGCAGTTATGGAAGCGCCGTTACCGAGGTGGCAGGTGATGATTTTGAGGTCTTTGATATCTTTATTGAGATATTCTGCCGCCTTGAGGCTGACATATTTATGGGAGGTGCCGTGAAAGCCGTAACGTCTGATTTTGTGCGTGTTATACATGTCAATGGGCAGGGGATAGAGGTAAACATGCGGTTCCATCGTCTGATGGTAAGCTGTGTCAAAGACTCCGCATTGCGGAACGGTCGGCAGCTCTTTTTTAACTGCTTCGATACCTTTTAGGTTGGCTGGATTATGCAGTGGTGCCAGGGATATGCATTCAGTCATGACTGCCACGACGTGGTCGTCAATTTTGACCGTATCGGCATAATTCTCTCCGGCATGCACCAGCCTGTGTCCGACTGCGTCGATTTCGGTGAAAGCTTTGATAACGCCGTGCTGCGGGTCAATCAGGGAGTTGAGAATCAGTGCCAGACCCTGTTCATGATTGTCGATGACGATTTCCTGCTTTTTGCGTGTGAAGGAGGGACTTTTATAGGTAAAAAGCGCAATATCTTCGCCGATTTTTTCGGCAATGCCTTCCGCCATGACTTCCTGGGTCGACATTTTGATGAACTGGTACTTGATGGAAGAGCTTCCACAATTGAGAACGAGTATCTTCATTAAAACCTCTGCAACAATATTTGATTTTTTCTCTTTAATTGCTGATTTCCGTTTCCTGTCAACAGAATTCCTGTCTTCACGCTCCACAGGAGGAAGAGCAGCTCTCCCACCCCGCTTTTTCTTAACATAATTCATTGACGTGAAACCCTTTGCCAAAAGATAGTGTTTTCAGCAACAGGAGAATAGAATGAAAGACGATATCAGAATCTTGCAGGCAGAAGACATTAAAGCCGTAAAAGAGCTTTCCAAGCTGATTTGGGATGGTGATGACTATCTGGGTAGAGTTGCCAAAAGCTGGATTGAAGAGGGCGGTTTCCTGGGCATGTTTGAGGGTGACCAACTGATTGGAACAGCCAAGCTGACGCGTTTGCCCGATAAGGTGCTGTGGCTGGAAGGGCTGAGGATTCATCCTGATTATGCCGGTCACGGTCTGGGCAAAAAGCTGTCCGGAATGGCTCTGGAAGCTGCTTTGAACCAGGTAGCTGCCGGTGAAGCTGATTATATCGAGTTTTCCACTTATTATAAAAACGAAGCAAGCATCCATCTTGCCACCCAAGCCGGATTCAAGCAGGTGGACGAATTTTATCTTCTGACCCACAGGTCTATCAAGCCGACTGCACCCAAATTCCATACCCGCGTGCATGACGATGCAGTGGGCTATTTTCCCAATTTCGTGCCTTACGGCTGGAAGTTTTTGCACCCCGTGAAGCAGTCCCTCAATTGGCTGAATAAGAAAGTCACCGCTTTGAAAGCGGCTGAAGGCTATTTCTATGTGGGTGGCGAATCTCCCGTCATCTGTCTGCTGACTCCTGCCGGGGACTGGCTGCATGAGGCGATGCCCTTGGCACAGCACATCCTGGGCAAGAAGGAAGAGCTTCAGGTGATGCTGCATTCCTCACGCAAAGCGGAAATCGACACCCTGTTGCAGCTGGGATTTCACTGGTGGGAAGAGGACAGCGAAGACAGAGTGCTGGTTTATCGTTATCAGCCTGAATAAGTTACGCCTTCTGATTACGCTATAGATTCACCTTACTGATAACAACCGGGAGCATTCCCTCCATAATTGCCCGGAGGGGTTATCGTGGGGAAAGCCCTCGAAGACCCCTCGATGACCCCTCTAAGCAAAAAAGAAAAAGCT
>DAHVPA010000152.1 GCA_027318525.1 Candidatus Cloacimonadota bacterium
GTCGGAGTGCATATAGTATCATCTGCTGCTGCTTTTGACCAGGCTTTGCAGGATGCTTTTCTATATTCCGATAAGGTAATGGCGGAAGAATACGTTGTCGGTAGAGAACTCACCGTTACCATGCTGGACGGAGAAGTCCTGCCTGTTGTCGAAATCAAACCCAAAAACGGTTTTTATGATTATCCTAATAAATACACGCCGGGTAATACAATCTATCAAGCTCCGGCAGAACTGAATGAAGCTGAAACCAAACAGGTGCAGAATTATGCACGGAGAATATGGAAGGCAATGGAGTGTGCCGGTTATGGCAGGATAGACTTTCGCTATGACGGCACAGAGTTTTACTTTTTGGAAGTTAACACCCTGCCGGGGATGACGCCGCTGAGCCTGACTCCAATGGCGGCAAAAGCAGTGGGTATAGACTTTGATGAATTGCTGGACAGGATTATAGGCTCTGTTCGGCTTTCCAAGTAGCCCAAGCGGTTTATATTAAGGAGGAAAGATGCAGCGTTCAGTTGTAGTATTTCTTTTTATCACAGCGCTGAGTCTGGTTTCATTGGCTTACGGTCAGTCTATTGACGTAACCTGTAATCCGTCAGAGATGTTTGTCAATACACTCAGCACCAACAGTTTTGACCCTGTTAACCCGGCAAATCAGCCAATCCTTACAACAGTATCTGTCAGCAATCTGAGCCAGACTGCCTACAAATTCAAAATGAATATCATCATTGCCTGGAATAATGTAGAGATTATCAATTTTACCAGCAAATCAACCAACCTGCTGCATTACGGAATTCCCGGTATCTATACCAATCGGGATTTGATCAGCAGCAGTTCGACTCAGTATTTTGATGAACCGGAAGGCGATGTTTCCATCAGCCATGTCCTGAGCACCAATGATGTGCTCAGAGATGCGTTGCAATCAGGCTATTTCCCTGATGGAACCCTTACATTCAGGTTTATCGCCACCCCCGACCCGGCTTATCTGCCCAACGCTGTTCCGGATCAAGCATCATTTACAATCCGGATCCGTAACATCAATGCCATTTTCCTCTCTTACCCGGGTAAACCGATTGGACAGGTTCCGCCTATCGTTAACATCAAACCGGTTACTTTTATCTGGAATGCTGTTAATACTGCCGATAACGATTTCAGGCTTGTCATCAAGGAATTTGTTCCGGGGAACCCTCCTAATGTCAACTCAGTTGAAACAGGCGGCAAGAAAGTCTTTGATCAGAATGTGCAGGGAAATCTGTTTACACAGTTTTTACCTTTCATGGACAAACACTTTTATGCTTGGCAGGTCAGCACAGTAGTCCAGGATGAATACCAATCCGATTCTGAACGCATTAAAAGCGAGTGGTTTGTGTTCAGATATTCTGTGGATTCCGCAGTTTCTGAGGGAACAATGTCAGAATTAATGGCAATCCTGCGTTCGCTAAGTAACAACGAGATAAACACAGTGCTGGATGATGGATTTTTCACAACGGGTGCTATCATGTTTGAGGGTCAGGTTTATACTGGCAATGAAGCGCTGGACCTTGCCCGCACGATGATTGGCAAGGATATTGAAGTGGAAGTAACAGAGTATTAGGAGGTTCAGATGAGAAAGATTATTGCTTTATTCCTGATTCTGGTATCCTGCGTTATTCTTTTTGCTGCTGAGCCGGTTGCTTATTTAATCAAAACCAAAGGCTCCGTGCAACTCTATCGAGATAATAAAGCATTCAAGTTTAAGAATGGTGAGCTTTTGTATAATAATGATGAAATTATCACCAACGAAAAGGCTTATGCTGCTGTTAAATATATGGATGGCTCATCCACAGTAAAGATTTTCCCGAATTCTGTGCTGAAAGTTACTGCCACCAAAAATGCCAAATTGCTGGATAAAAATGTTGCGATGCAACTCGGGAATGTCTACTCCAAGGTCAGCAACAAAATCAAAGGAGCCTACAAGGTTGAATCCCCCAATACAGTAGCATCTGTGAAAGGAACCGGGTTCATGGTCCGTTATAATGCTGATAAAAAAACATGGGTGATTGTCTTGGAAGGTGAAGTTTTGGTCCAAAATAAAGCGAGTGGTAAAAGCGTTACAGTCGGTAAAGGCTCAACTGCCATATCTGACGACGATGGAAACATAGAAACGCATGAAACCCTGCCCGAAGAAATCACTGATTCAGAACAAAGCGAAATTGACGATACAAACCAGGATGGACGCAAGACATATAAAGTCCAGGTTACAGACGACCAAGGTAATATCCGTTACATCAACATAACATATTAACGGGGTAAGACTGAACAACCACAGGACACGCACAAGGATATGCTTATGAAATACATACCGTTGATACTTATTCTGGTATCTGCTGTTAGTCTGATTGCTGTTACAGCTAATCATATTCCTCCAGCTTCCTATAAATCCGGACAGCAGACAGAACTGAAAGTGGAAGTAATCCAGGGCATGGATGATGTTTCCGGTGCTTTTATTATGTATAGATTGCAGGGGAATGCTGTATTCGAATCAGCTCCCCTTGATAAGGAAGTCCTGGATAACTATTGGCTAAAGGGATACCTGCCTGTTTCTTCTGATCCCGATAAAGCTTATGAGTATTACTTCAGGTTCGGTTTAGCTGATAATAGTGTAGAAACACTTCCTTTGATAGAACCGGAGACCCAGCCTTTTGTTGTCATGCCTGAAACTAAAACCGGTAAACTGCTGGATGAATTTATCCTGCTCAGCGATGATCCTGTGATTGAAGCGCAAAATGGATACATTTTAGCAGTATCCTGGTATGCTCTGGAAAACAACCTAAACAAAGAATCAATCAAGGTGTTTGTCAATGGTAAAGATGTATCCAAAAGGTCTGATATTAGCTCAAATATGTTGATCTTCAAGGATAACTCTCCCAATCCGGGAACTTCTACAGCTTATGTTACAGGAGTTCTGGTTGATGGGACTCCTGTTTATTCCAATACCTGGACTACGATTATCAAAGCCGGAGGCAAGATTACTTCCCTTCCTCTCAACCTCAGAGGCAACCTGAATGCAGGGACGAATGTTTATGCCATTGCCAATGAGGAAAGTTCCAACACCTTCGGTTCTGACAGGGATGACGGTTATCTCAGTCTGGATATGCAAGGTGAATACGAAAAGTTGAAACTACAATCCTACACATATCTTTCGACCCTGCAGGATAAGGACAGACAACATATTAACAGATTTAGGATGGGGATACTTTTGCCCTTCTGGGATACTTATGTCGGCGATTATTCACCCAACCTGACCAACCTGACTATGAACAACCGCAATCTTCGGGGTCTATATACTCATCTTCATTCCAGGTATTTCGGTTTTACTGTTGCGCATGGTGAACTGGTCCGCAAGCAAGATGGCAGAGAGGCTGAAGTTAATCCGACTACCAAAGAGATAATCTATGAAGCAGGGACTTTCAAACAGGAAGCTCTTGCCGCCAGAATGCAGATAGGCAGTGAAAAAGGTTTCCTGGTCGGTTTTACCACCACTCGAAACCGGGATGTCATCAGCTCCTTAGACAATCGTTATGTTATTTATACAAATGGTCAGGATACCACGCAATTTGCATTTCCCAAAGATAATATAGTGCAGAGCATGGATATCCGGCTTAATATTCCCAAACTGAAGTTTTCCCTTGGTTTAGAAGGAGCAGGAAGTCTTTATAACAGCAACACTTATGGCGGACCTATGTCAACGGAGGATTTGGAAGATTATCTGGATATGGAGGAAGGGGATGAATTCCCGGTTAATCCTGCCGATTTTCAGGACATCTTTATCATCAATACAAATGTTAAACCTTTGCCCAGCCCCGACAGTCTGTTCAGTGCGTCAGCCCTGACTTCTGTAGCTGCCTGGCAGGCTTATTTTAGAAACCAGTTGCTTGGTAATACACTAAATGCCAGTTATTCCAGAGTAGGTGATGCCTTCCATGCTTTGAGTGCCGGTTATTTGCAAAGTGACGCTCAGCAGTGGCAGTTTTCTGACCAATATCACTACAAGCAGCTTTTCTTTCTTTCAGGTGGATTCAATCAGACCAGAGACAATGTCTCCCAAAGTAAACTCGATACAAACATCTATGATAATTACTATCTTTCAGGTTTGTTCCGGCTTCCTCAGTTGCCCTTCCTGACCCTTTCCTATACTGATAATAAAGGGAAAAACAAGTTGAATTCAGAAATTGAGCTCTCCGAACCCGGTCTTTTCACGCCCTATAAACGCAGTTCCAATCTGTTTTCCTTTGGTATTGGCTATGATTTTACCATGATACCTTATGCACCTTCTTCGGTCGAACTTGGCTTGAGAACCGGGACCAGTGTAGGAAAGACGGCTTCTGCTGGCAAAGCCTATACCAAGCAATACGAATACAAGACAAACAATATCTCACTGGGTGTGGTCTCGAGATTTGCAGATTTACCATTGAAAACTCAGCTAGTCTTGTCCAACAGCATCCAGGATGTTACTCTATCCAATGAGAAAAACAACAACTTCAGCTTTCTTTTAAGAGGTGATTACAGGCTGTTGGAAAACATGCTTTATCCCTGGAGTGAATATAAGCTGATCACGCTTAGCGGTGACCAACCCAAACAATCATATAATTACATCACCTTTGGTTTGGATTATCATCCTTTGGAATTTACCAGCGTATCGACCAATCTGGGTTGGCGCTTTTATCGCAACAGTGACGTCCAGGCTGCTGATTATACCACTACCTACTGGCACCT
>DAHVPA010000153.1 GCA_027318525.1 Candidatus Cloacimonadota bacterium
TCATTCCGCCGAATTATCAAACTACGGACTCTATCTAAATATTTTTTTCAAAAAAATGTGTCAAGAAAAAGTATTGGCAGCTAAAGCAGGTCTCAAAGTCAGAGTCGATAATGTCTCAAACAGGTCAAAATCTACTTTCAGCAGATTTATTGCTTGACAAGGCAAAATAAAGTATTTACTATAGCTTTTAAACAAAATTTCAGTTCCGAATCATACATCCAGAGAGGTGGGTTATGAAATATTGGTCCCTGTTTTTTTGCATCTGCACTGTGTTTTGCCTTCCATTAAGAGCTAATTTGGTAAGAAACCAGTCCTTTGATTTTATCCAGCCGGACAGCTCCCGCCTTTCTTTATTGGTCAGCGGTGACGAAATTTATCACCGGGTCCACGATAAGGACGGCTTCACTATTCTGAAGCATCCGCAAACGGGATACGCTGTTTACGCCATACCGGACGGAAACAGCATTAAAGCTTCTGATTACAGGGTGGGAGACACCAATCCTGCTGCCCTGGGCATCCAACCCAATCTGACCATTGACCGGGATATTATCAGCGCCAGAATCAGTGAACAGCAACGCCTGAGAAATCAAGGCGACAGGGCAGTCCCCACCGGCACCCTCAAGAATGTGGTCTGTTTCCTGCGCTTTTCCGGGGAGAATCTGAATTCTCCACCACCCACAACTGGGCTTTTTATGACAATCTATACAATTCCCAGAGCCAGGCATCCCTCAAGGACTACTTCGATAAGATGTCCACAGGACAGCTGAACATCACTTCCTATGTGCGACCCTTTGCTTCGGGAACGTATGTAGTCTCGCTGCAAAGTTCACATCCGAGAAGTTATTTCCAGCCTTTTGATTTGTTCAATAATCCCGCCGGCTATATAGACGAAGCTACAGAATCATTACGGGAATGGCAATTGGTTAACGAAATACTCTATTCCCTGAACAGCCAGTTGGATGACAGCATCAATTTGGATGGTGACAACGACGGCAATGTGGACGGCTTGACCTTTATTATCAAAGGTAATAAGGATTTGTGGGGCAACCTGCTGTGGCCGCATTTCTTCCCCTCTTCAATAAACGCCGGGTCTCTGAACGGTAAAGATGTATGGAACTGGATATTCCAGTTTGAAAATAACATCGACCAGGGTGTGGTCTGTCATGAGACAGGTCATCTGATTGGGGCTCCGGATTATTACCACTACTACAACGGCAGCATTTGGGACAATATCAATCCCGCCTGGACCTGGGATAATATGGATAATAGTTCCGGTGAGTTTTGGCTGGCTTACACAAAATCCAGATATGGCACCTGGTTCGGATATGTCCCGGAAATCGTTCCGTCCTCCACACCGCAGACCTTTACGCTTACTGCAACAGACGTGAATCAGTATTCATGTTATAAAATCCCGTCCTCCCAGCCCAATCAGTATTATATGGTGGAATACAGACGGAAAACCGGTCTTTATGACACTCATATCCATGATTCCGGACTGCTTGTTTACAGAATCATGCCTTCCGAAAACGGCAATGCAGACGGTCCACCGGATGAAGTCTATGTTTATCGACCGGGCGGCAGCATTGGCTTGGAGGGAAACAGCGACAATGCCGCCTTCAGTGTTCAACTCGGCAGAACGGAGATTTATAACGGACTCAATAACAATCCCTGGCTGTATCTGGACCGGACAAATGTCCTGCCCGGCAATCTGGTCATCACCGATATCGGTGAAAGCGGAGGGGAAACCATCAGCTTCACTGTCCGAAACACCATTCCCAATAAATGGCTGGGTGGTGTCAGCAGTGATTGGCACAATGCGGCTAACTGGGCGTTTGGCGTGCCAACTTCCAATCAATATGTGGAAATCCTAAGCAGAATGCTCCATGATCCGGTAATCAGCAGCAATGCTGTATGCGGTGAATTGAAATTGGTGAACGGCGTAACATTGACCATAGGCAACGGCAACCTGAGCGTCAGCGGCAAAACCAACCTCTGCGGTCAGTTGATAATGAATAACAGCAACGGCAGCCTGACCTCTTATGGTCATCTGGTCTTTGGCAACGGCTTCTCCATCTCCATAAGCCAAGACCCGACCATCTACTGCTACCGCAATCTGGAATGCCTGGCTGGCAGCAATTTTTCTATCGGCAGAGGCAGAGTTGAATTCCTGGGAACAGAAAACAGCTATATCAAGCTGTATGCAAACGCCAATGTATATGACCTTTACAATTCCAAGACCGGCGGTATGCTCAATACCTATTGGGAATCCGACCATGACCTGACCATCTTTAACGAATTCCGAAACAATGCAGGCAGCACCTTTGTAAATTCCTCGCCTATGACCATCCATATCCGGTATAAAATCAACAATGCCACAGGGGCGATTTTCCGCTCCAGCACAGGTTCCATTGTCTTTGATGGCAACACCAACGGATATCTGGATGATCCCAATCCTGACAATTACTGCAACTCGATAACAGTCAGCAAGACAGGCGGAACTCACCTTTACCTTGACCATAGCACCACCCTGTATGGCAACCTGGTATTAAACACAGGTTATCTGAATGCACAGGGAAATCTGACAGTCAGAGGAGACTGGATAGATAACAGCCTGGCCAATTCCGGATATCTGGGATTTGTTCCGGGCACAAATTCTGTAACGTTCACCGGCTCAGTCTCCCAGAATGTCTCAGGAACTACCGCTTTCTCTACTCTACGGTTAGACAAAAACTTCGGTGAATTAATCTTTACCTCAACTGCCAACATATCCTGCCAGTCCTATGACTGGGTGGCAGGCGCATATAGGGTCTCCGGAGGCGCTTTCGCAGTCAGTGACCTGGCTGATCCCGGTATCATGGGGACGGTAACTTTGGATTCAGGCAGTATCACCTATGCTCAGGATGCAGGACAACGGATAGACCTGAGAGCAGTCCTGACCATTCACGGCGGCACTTTTACCATCAATGGCGGCATCAGTCCCGCCTATCTTTCCTATAGCACAGACATCGCCAATCTGACCATGGATGGAGGTGTGTTGGACTTCTCCGGAGTAAGCATCTACATCAATTCCGGCAATACATTTATCGAAAACATCTCCGGCGGAACAATCCGTTCAGTTGGCTACTTCCAGTGCAACCGCAGCGATTTTACCCCGACAGGCGGCACTATCGAACTGTATGGACCGGGCGATTTTCCCATAACCTTGGCAACCGGAAGTAATCTGTTCAGCTTGAAAATAAACAAATCAGGAGCCAGACCAGAGCATATGGCAGATATACCATTGTCCGACTCCCGAGAATCAATTACTCCCAATACCAGAATCAACCGAATTTACGCAGGCACCAACCTTCCCATCCACGGCTCTTTGGATGTCACTGCAGGCATCTTCCACACAAATGCCAAGACCATTGAAGCAACCATCGACATCAATGTCGCGGGAAATCTTACCATGACCGGAGGCAGCACCTTGTATTGCGTCCGCAACTTCAATTGGCTCTCCGGTTCGACATCAACCATAACCGGAGGCAGCATTATCTGCTGGGGCAGCTGGTATTTCAATAGCGGTTCCGCAGCACAACTCACAAACTGCACCACTTATCTGAGCGCTGATTACGAAGGTGTCATCCTGGCTTCTTCTGCCAATTCCTGGTTCGGTAACCTGGTCTTGAATGGCGGTGGCGGTGGCAGTGGCTGTTACTACACGGTGGAAACAGCCAGCACAGACAGTTTGCGCATACTCGGCACACTGCAAATAAATACTGATAACGAGCTGTTCCTGAACGCTGAAAAAGCTCGCGTGAATGGAACAGTCACCCTCAGCAGCAATGGCGGACTTATCCTGAGCACCAATGGTTATGCCCTTCTGAAAGGAGCCCTAGACCTATCCGGCTATTGTTATCTGAACGGCGGGACTGTTACCGTGCTGGGAGCTTTAACCACAGCATCTTCCACCAGGTTGTGGATCAACGGCGGCACTTTTACCCTCTCGGCAGCTCTTTACAGAGAAGGAACCAGAGCCATTATCAACCTCTACGGCAGCGTGCATCTGACCAATGGTTCGCTGACCATTGCCAACAATTCACTTACCATAAAAGCAGGCACTGACCGCATCTGGAGCGGTGGCAATATCTATGTGGGCGGAGATTTCATCGCCTCGGAAACGGGAGCTTTCCTCCAGACGGGCGGAACCTTGAACCTGGTGGGAAGCAGCTCTGCCGGTCTTAATGTTTCCAACGGTAATTATATCAACAACCTCATTGTTAACAAGACCTACTCCTCGTCAATTGTTACACTTAACTCATCCCTGACCATTATGGGATACCTGCGTCTGCCCTATGGCACACTCAACGCAGGCAGCTATAACATTACCCTCTACGGAGATATCGACAACTATAACGCCAACAGCTTTGTTCCCGGTACAAGCACAGTTACCTTGACCGGTTCCACAGCATATTGTTACCTCAGTAATTCGTTGAACTTCTATAATCTGATTTTGAATAAATCAGGCACAGACAATGCTTTCCTGACCATTACAAGTTCTGCAGTTGTATCAGTTGCCAATGACCTTACTGTCTGGGATGGTGTGATATCCATCAATACGGGAAGCTGGCTGAGTGTGGAAAGAGATATTACCATTGCTGCCGGAGCCTGCATCAGAGCTTATGACACTCTCTACGGGGGAGATTTCTCCATCTTTGTGGGCAGAAACTGGAATGACGCCAATACCACCGCCACCATTGAAGCCGGCTTTGTCC
>DAHVPA010000154.1 GCA_027318525.1 Candidatus Cloacimonadota bacterium
GTCTTTAGGTTTATCCTTGAAATATCCATCTTTAGACTATACACTTTTACCTTTGGGCTCTGTTGTCAATTGAAAACTGTCTTTTCCCAGGTCTCTCAGGTTTGATTAAATTCAAAACCCTCTGAGAGTTTCCGGAGACTTAGTCTCTGCAGAATCTCTGCACATCCTGCTTTTAAAGCTGGGTTCTCATACGGTTATATTTATCATTGACAAAACCAAAGTCCTTTGAGGAATTCACCTTGTGAGTAGATTTTGGGAGGTCAGATGAAAAAGCTGATTGTTCTCTTGCTGATAGTATTGACCATTGGACTGGTCAGCGCACAGAATGCCGCACTGCAGCCTTTTGGGGCATGGTCAAGTTTTATGGGTAATACGGTATCGTGTTCACGGGCTTTGGATTATGATTATTCCCCTGCCTGGATTTATGGAGTGACGGGTTTTGCCTTTTTGCTGAATCTGGAGCCCACCCTTTGTCCGAGCGGACCCACCGCTTTTGACAACGGCTTCCTCAAGCATAATGCGGTATATCTGGGATTGGAGTTTGACACCAGGGCATTCAGCAAACCTGATTCCGCTGCTTCCGATGAGCTTAAATCCGCTTTCCGACAGGAACAAATCAACGCTTTTCAGACTGTGCAATCCGCAATGGATTCGGGAACACCTGTCTTCGGCTGGGAACTGGGAATTCCTGAATATTACCTGATTGTGGGAACCGACAGCTCCGCTTATAAGTATTGTGATTTTGACGGCAGTATCAAGCACTGCCCTTATGACAGGATAGGCACTTCCGATATCGGAATGGCGGAATTTAACCTGCTGAGCAGAACAGAATCAGCTCCCTCAGCTCTGTATCAGGTAAGCTCAGCCCTCAGTTTTCTGGATTCTTATCAGACCAATGCTGCCGCTTATGCCTTGCCCGGTTACACGATGGGAACCGCTGCCTATGATGTATGGCTCAATGCCATGCAGTCAAACAAGGCAGACCAATTCGGACTGGCATATAACGCTGCAGTCTGGACAGAAGCCAGAATCTATGCCTCCATATTTCTGAAAGAGATTGAGTCAAAGCTGGGGACCGGATATGATTACTCCTCGCTCAGAAAAGCTCAAAAACAATATCAGAAGGTTGCTCAAGCCCTGAGAGAAATCTGCGGACTTTATGGCTTTCCACCCCGGCAACAGGACTTTACAGATAAGAACAGAAACAAGACCATTTCGCTCCTGAAAACTGCTAAAAAAGCTGAAATGAAAGGTAACAGCTATCTGAAGCTATTCGGAAAAGAGCTGGGAATCTAATAACGGAATCCTGAATCAGGACGCTTTCCAAGTTCAGGTATTTGGTATGTAAATTGTTTGTTAATACAGGTAAAGAGGAGAACAGAAAATGAAAGCTATGTTATATCTATTGCCAGCCCTTTTGTTGCTAATGTTTCACCCGGCTTACGGCGTTTCCGGTCATGACCGGTCTGTTTTGCCTGAAAGCTATCAGATAAGCCCTGTATTAAACAGTTCAGCCGTTGATTACGGAACCCGGTATAAATCGGTCAAGCGTAACCGGAGACTCGCTCAAACTATGGAACAATACAACAACAGCTCTGCCATTACATGGGTGGACAGAGTAAGAAGTGATTATGTCTATAACCTCGCCAACCCCAGCCAGGCAGACACCATAAAACAATATGATTACTATTCCTCATCAAATACCTGGTCGCCAAAGTATAATGTCGTCAATACCTGGGATGACAGTTGGGAATACCTGCTTTCCCAAACCTGGAATCCGCTTACGTCAATCGTTGCCTTAGCTTACACCCGGGTCTATGATGACCAAAACCGCCTGACCCTGACTTACGGGTATGAAATGTATGATAACACCTGGATCAATAGTCTCCGCTATTATTATTTCTATACGGGTAGTAATCTTACAGGTAGGCTGATTTATGTTAATGATTACCTTGAAGGCATATTAAATTACTACAGGTATACATTTGATTGCGACCCCATAGGCAGGATTACGGACAGCTACTTTTATATCTCTCATGATTCGCTGAACTGGCAGAATTATATGCGCTATCATTACACATACAGCCCGGATGACGTTTCCACCGGGGAAGGGATGATTAACAATATCAGCCATTATACGACTCCGTTTTATATCTGTGGAAGCACTGACTACGGTAAAATGACAGAAATCACAGGGGAAGTATTTGAACAGAATAACTGGAACTGGGCAGAACGCACCCTATTTACATACGAAAACGGAGATACCCGGATTACTGCCACAGAACAGACATATTATCTGGATATGTGGATAAACACCAGGAAAACCATCAGTTGTTATGATGCAGATAATCAACTTGCCAGCGTTGAATCAGCCGTCTGGAATCCGATGTATCCTTTAGGCTGGATGCCACCCAACACCCGCACACTTTACACCTGGGAAAACACAACCGGAGCAGAGGATGAGACCATAGCGCCGCTTAAGCTTTGCACAGCACCCAATCCCTTCAACACGTCCACCAGCATCAGTATTCTAGGAAAAGAGGATATTCCGACAAAGGCGGAGATTTACAATCTCAAAGGTCAATTGGTCAAAAGCCTGGGCAGCTTTCAGGGCAGTATCGTTTGGGACGGCAAGGATAACCGGGGAATAGATGTGCCAACCGGTATTTATCTGGTGAAGGCAAATCAGGATGGTAATCCAGCCTTCCGAAAAGTTTTTCGCGTCCGATAAGACAAAAATCGGTAAATTATGGGCAGGCATCAGGCTTGCCCTTTATTTTATTCATTGACATGGGATTGGACTTCAAATTATTGGTGAAAATCTCTAATAATAATGAGTTAAGTGTTTTCATATAAGATAAATAGTCATGAGGAAAGAATGAAAGATTACGCAATGAAGAAACTGAGAAACCTCTTGTTTTTAGGCGCCAGCGGAGCGGGAAAGACCACCCTGGCTGAACACATATTCTACGTGTCCGGAGCAACGACCAGGATAGGTAAGATAGACGAAGGCAATACCCAGCTTGATTTTGACCAGGAAGAGATTGCCAAGAAGATGTCTCTGGGACTCTCCATCGGTTTTGCCGACTGGAAAGACCACCGCATCAACCTGCTCGATGTGCCGGGCTATCCCGACTTCATCGGTGAAACCATTGCCGCCATTCCTGCTGTGGAAACTGCAGTCCTGGTTGCCAATGCAGCCGGCGGATTTGAAGTGGGGCTTGAGCTTGCCATGGAACACCTGGAACACAAGCACATCGGTAAAGTCGTGCTCATCAACCGGATGGATAATGAACATGCCGATTTTGACAAGACTCTGGAGCTTATCCACGAAAATACCGGCGTTACTGCCGTCCCCATCCATCTGCCCATAGGCAAGGAAAACACCTTTGAAGGCGTGGTCGATATTATCAAAAAGAAAGCCTTTATTCATGACAAGGAAGCTGATATCCCCGCCAACCTGAAAGACCATGTGGACGAAGCCCGTGCCAAAATCATGGAAGCAGTTGCCGAAACAGACGAAACTCTGCTCAATGCATTTTTGGAAAATGGCGAACTGAGCGAAGCCGAACTGATGAAAGGGCTAAAAACAGCCATCGCCAATGGCGACGTAATCCCCGCCTTTACCTGCTCCGCCGGAACCGGTGTGGCTGTGAAAGCTTTTCTCGATGCAATTGTGGATTATCTGCCTTCTCCTGAAGACAAGAAAGAAATTGCCATTTTGGAGAACGACAAGCCATCCAAACTGATAGCTGCGCCTGATGGTCAACTTCTGGGCTATATCTTTAAGCTTTATGCCGACCCCAATATGGGTGACTTTACCTATGTCCGCCTGCTTTCCGGCACCCTGAAAACCGGTATGGAATTTTACATTCCTGAAAAAGATGCCAAGGACAAAGCAGGGAACATGTATTTTATGCTAGGTAAAAACAGGCATGACACCCAGGAGCTGAAAGCAGGTGAAATCGGTGCTCTGGTCAAACTCAAAAACGCCAAAGCGCTTAATTCCATAACAGCAATCGGCAGCAAGATAATGGTTCCGACCGTGGAGATTCCTTCCCCTGTCATGTGGCAGGCAATCAAAGCCCAGAACCAGAGCGATGAAGATAAGATAGGACAGGCTTTGACCCGCGTCATTGCAGAAGACCCCACCATCAGGGTGGAACTCAATCAGGAAACTCGTGAAAATGTGCTTTCCGGAATGGGTGAACAGCAGCTTTCCCTTGCCCTGCGCAAGATGAAAAACCGTTATAAAGTAGAAGCAGTGACCAAGGAACCCCGCATTCCTTATAAAGAAACCATCATGGGTTCTTCGGAAGCAAACTATAAGCATAAAAAACAGTCCGGCGGTCGCGGTCAGTATGGCGACGTCTATTTCCGTATCAAACCCCTGGAAAGAGGCGAAGGTTTTAAGTTCATAAATTCCGTAGTTGGCGGCACAATTCCTTCAAACTACATCCCCGCCATAGAAAAAGGCGTGATTGAAAAGATGGAAAAGGGTATTATCGCCGGTTATCAGGTCGTGGACCTCAGCGTGGATGTCTATTTTGGCAGCTATCATGAAGTGGACTCCTCAGAAATGGCATTCAAGATTGCCGGTTCCATGGGTTTCAAGGAAGGGTGTCAAAAAGCAGGGGCTGTTATCCTGGAACCGATCATGTCGGTAGAGGTCGTTGTCCCCGAAGAGTACATGGGCGACGTTATTGGCGA
>DAHVPA010000155.1 GCA_027318525.1 Candidatus Cloacimonadota bacterium
CACTTGTAGGGAATAGCTTTCCAACTGCAAAATCTGACCCTGATGGGGGATGCGTTCCAGCATGTCCAGAATCAGTCCCGCCACAGTTTCATAATCGCCTTCGGGCAGGGTCATCTCATATTCGTCGTTAAGGACGTCAATTTCCACATCTGCCGCCACAATCCAGGTTTTGGGACCCACCTGTTCCACATCGGTCTCTGTGTCTTCCTCTGTGTCAAATTCATCGGCGATATCGCCTACAATCTCTTCCAGGATGTCTTCCATGGTTACGATGCCTGCTGTGCCGCCATAGGAATCCACAATGATAGCCATGCTTTTGTGATGCTTCTGCATATCCTTGAGCAGAATATCTACATCCGTGTTTTCGGGCACAAAGAAGGGCTCATGCACCAACTGACCGGCAGTCATACCCTCCGTAATCGGTTTGCGGAGCAAGTCGTAGATAATCAGCACGCCGATGACCTGGTCCAAAGTCTCACGATAGACGGGATAACGGGTAAAACCTTCGGTGCGCGCCAGTTCCAGGACTTCCGGAATCGTCGTGTCCGCTTCGATGGCAATCACATCGGTGCGCTGCACCATCACGTTGCGGGCTTTCTGTTCATTAAACTCCAGCGCATCTTCAATCATTTCGCGGTGCGGTTCGCTGGCTTCGTCCACCGGACTCTGGGAAATGATAAAAGCCAGGTCATCCCGCGTCAGATAAAGCATTCCGGAATGGTTGTCTATTCTGAGCAGTTTCTGGAGGGCGCGGTTGATGGCGGTAACTATTGCCACAAAAGGCTTCAAGATTGTATAGAAAAACAGGAAAACAGGGAAAAGCTCGGGGACAAGGGTGTCGGCATGGTCACGGAAGATGGCTTTTGGGATGATTTCTCCAAAGACAAAGACGATGGTGCCCACTGCCAAAGCTGTCCAGCGCGGGTCAAACAACTGCCGGCTGCCCACAGTGGCAAGCTGCTGCACTACATAAGTGGAAAAGGAGGCAATGATGCTGTTGACGATGTTGTTGCCGATCAGGGTGGTGCCGAGGAATTTGTCCGGTTGTTGCAGAAACTTGAGCAGAGCTGCGCTTTTTTTACTGGAGCGGGCTGCATTTTCCACTTTCAGACGGTTGATGGAGATGAGCCCTGTCTCCAAGCCGGAAAACAAAAAGGACAGGCTCAGAAAAAACAGGACTATTAATAGAGCTGGGATAATTTCCATATATTCTAAGAATTTACCTTCTCATTGCGCCAGGCTATTTTAAGCGCTTCAATGAATTCGTCAATCTCTCCTGCCAGAAAACCATCCAGATTATAGGTTGTCAAGTTAATTCGATGGTCGGTGACCCTGGATTGGGGAAAGTTATAGGTGCGGATTTTGGCGGAACGGTCACCTGTGCTGACCTGTGCTTTGCGGTGGGAAGCGATTTCCTGCTCCTGTCTGCTGATTTCCAGATCAAGCAATCGGGAACGCAGCACCTTAAGCGCTTTGGCTTTATTCTTGATTTGGGATTTCTCGTCCTGGCAGGTTACCACCATACCGGTGGGGACGTGGGTGATGCGCACTGCTGAATCTGTCGTATTAACGCTTTGACCGCCATGTCCGGAACTGCGGTAAACGTCAATGCGCAGGTCGTTTTCACTGATTTCAAGGTCTATATCTTCCGCTTCCGGCAGGACTGCCACTGACACAGCTGAGGTGTGGATGCGTCCGCTGGCTTCTGTAACGGGGATTCTCTGCACTCTATGCACTCCGCTTTCAAAGCGCATGGTGCCATAAACATTCTCTCCGGAAAGCTGGAAAATCACTTCCTTGAATCCGCCCAATCCCGTTTCGCTGGTACTGAGCACTGCCAGTTTCCAGCGTTTCTTTTCTGCATAATAGGTATACATGCGGTAAAGGTCTGCCACAAAAAGAGCAGCTTCCTCACCGCCTGTCCCGGCACGGATTTCCACGATGGCGTTCTTTTCATCATTGGGATCGGAGGGGATGAGCAGGTCTCTGAGCTGCAGTTCCGTCTTTTCCAGGTCATCCTGCAGGTTGGCAATTTCTTCTCTGGTCAGAGCCAGCATTTCATCATCCGATTCCTCATCCAGCATGGATTTGGTCTGGAGGATATGTTCTTCTATTTTGTTGTATTTCTGCCAGCATTCAAGGATTTCGCCCAGTTCCCGATAGCGTCGTGCCATCGTTTTATAGGCTTTGGCGTCTGCCATATTGGCAGGATCGGAAATCAGCTCTCGTAATCGGAGGTATTCCCCGTCCAGAGCCTGCAGTTTTTCCACAGGGAGCATTATTTTTCCACCCAGGTGATGTCATATTCGCTGACGTCCATTTCCAGAGCGGCTTTCATGGCTATCAGTGCAGTTTCAACCATCTGGTCGTCCGGGGGTTGAGTCGTGATTCTCTGCAAAGCCATGCCGGGAATGGTCATCAGTTTGACGATGGGATGGTTCAGATTGCGTCCCGAAAAGCGCAGCACTTCATAGGAGATACCCGAAACCAGCGGAATCAGGACAAAATGATAGCCCAGCCGCAGAAACACGGGAACAGGTTTGTGCAAGATCAGAACCGATACGCAGGTGTCGATGATGGAAAAGACCAGGATGGAGATGAGCAGGACAAAGAACATAAAGCTTGTCCCGCAGCGCGGATGCAGGGTCGTCCAGGTCTGGATTTCACTCACCTGCAAAGGAGTATTATGCTCATAGGCATTGACGTTCTTGTGTTCTGCGCCGTGGTATCGGAACAGCCTTTTGACGTCTTTCATCAGGCTGATGAGATAGAGGTAGATGATAAAAAAGACGATGCGGATAAGCCCTGCAAACAGGTTGAAGAAGAAATCCGCTTTGCTCAGCTGCATCCAGTCACTGATTTTATAAGGCAGCAGACCAAAGAGCAGAAAAGCCAGTCCGAAAGCCACGATATAAGTCAGAGCTTCCTCAGCTTTTTCACGTTTGGCGCTTTTGGGTTTGCTTTTTTCTTCTTCAGTCAGGTCGAGTTCATAGCGGTTGGCAGACCAGGTCAGTGTTTCCAGCCCTATCTTCAGCATCTCAATCAGGGAGACAAAGCCGCGCACAATCGGCAAGCCGAAGAATTTGACCCTGCCTGTGATGGTGGTAAAAGGGCGTTTCCAGACTTCGACAGAGCCGTCCTTGCGGCGGATAGCGGTGGCAAGGTGTTCCGGTCCGCGCATCATCACGCCTTCGATTACAGCTTGTCCGCCCACGTATATCTGTTTTTTTTCTTCCATTATTTCTCTCTTTTGTTGACTCATCGGCGAAGACGGGTGTCCAGTTATCCAATCTGGTTCCCGACCTGCGTCGGGAAGGCAGCTCTTAGCTCAGGATATGTCCTGCCGCTGTTCTCTGCTTTATATGCAAAAACGCCATTTCTCCTGTGATGTGGAAAAATGGCGTTTGGGTTAAAGCGCTCTATTTCTTTTCGGTCAGATTGTATTTACGGTTGAATTTCTCAACTCTGCCGGCGGTGTCGATGATTTTCTGCTTGCCGGTGTAGAACGGGTGGCAGACGTTGCAGATGTCAACGTTCATCTCGCCTTTGGTGGACTTGGTTTCAAACGTGTTGCCACAGGCGCATTTGACCATTACTTTTTCATACTTCGGGTGGATTCCCTGTTTCATTTATCTGTCTCCTCTTGGGGTTTTTACTATCTTACAATATACCAATGTTTTTCACTCCGTTTATTTGTCAACTCATAATTCCTGCTTGACAGACTTACCCCTCACCAAAGACTATTCCTAAAGGATTTTTAACCGGTTGGACGCTTTTTATCATTTTCTCCAAAAGCTGTGCCAATCTGTCTTTCATCCCAAAATAACCCGGCTCTGTTCCCTTCATTCCGGACAGAGCCAAAGCAAGGATAAAAATGCAGACCATCACAGTCAACGGCAACACTGTCAACTGGGAAGAGGGCATGACGATTGCATCCCTGCTGACCAAGCTGAATTACACGTTCAAAATGCTCGTCATCAAGGTCAATGGCACCCTTATCAAAAAAGACAGCTATGACCAGACCCTTGTCCCGCCCGGTGCCGATGTTGCCATCATTCATCTGATTAGCGGCGGTTGAAAATCGCCATCCATTAACAGCCTGGGAGGTTAGTATGCTCAAAGTTAACGAATATTTCTACGGAACTGTCAAGTCCATCAGCTTTTCCAATGAGGAAGGAAACGCCACCGTCGGAGTCATGGAACCCGGCGAATATGAATTCAACACCACCTCCATCGAATACATGACCATCATCAGCGGTGCCCTCTCCGTCCTGCTTCCCGGCGCTGACGAATGGAAAATCTACGGCAAGGGCGAAACCTTTACCGTCCCCGCCAACAAAAAGTTCCAGCTGGAAGTGGCGGAACAGACCGCCTATTGCTGCTTCTACCGCTAAGCTGATTCACCTTCCCGCAGCCCTTTGGCAGCTTTGACCGGCTCCTTTTGCCGCCAGGCTGAGCGTCACCTTGTGCTCAACAGACTATCTTTGTCTATGTGTCTCAATCCCTTGCCGGACATCCGTTTACATAAGCTTTTCGTCTCACCTTCCCCATCTCCATTCTTCTTGCCGAAGTAAATCAAAAGCATACCAAAAGGAAATCAAAAGTATATCAAATGTATTCTGGAATACATTTGATATCCATTTGGTATAGATTTGATATAGATTTGAACTCCTTTTGCCATTAAGGAAGAGCAGGGGAAAGGC
>DAHVPA010000156.1 GCA_027318525.1 Candidatus Cloacimonadota bacterium
CGATCTAACTGGTCAGAAATCCAAATCTTATGTGTTTTCAACAGGTCAATATAGTTTTTGATTAAGATTATTTCAAACCCCATAAGATCGAATTGAGTTATAATGATGCTTCAACAATGCAGGTGGTTCCCTGTGAAATCTTGGTCCCGGCAATTATTGATTGCCTCTTGATGATGCCTGATCCGTGAATCTTCAGTTTAACTCTGCTTTTAGACAATACTTGGAGGGCTCGCCGGATAGTCATTCCCGACAGATTGGGCATTATATCGACGGCTTTTTCATATCCTATATTTTGGTTTCTTCGTCCTGTAACCAGTAATATTGAATGGTTTTTCCCAAGAGAAATGTTTGGTTTGGGATATTGATCTACAACGATAGTAGAACTATCATGCCTTTCAATGTTATAGCTAAGCCCGTGCTGTTTTAATATGCTTTCTGCAGATTGAATAGTAAGCCCAATCAAATGTGGTGTCATAACATTTGCTTGTTGCATCCGTTTATTTTTCGGAAGGATGTTACAATTGGGAAGAAACAGAACTCTACTGACAATCTTTTGGAAAGTCGGAGCTGCACATGATCCACCAAAACGATAACCAATCGATGGTTCGTCATACACAACTGCAAGAACCATTTCTGGCTTATCTACAGGAAAGAAACCTACAAAGTTACCAGTGTATTTACCCGGAGCGTAACCTGCCTGACCTTCAATTTTCTTCTGCGCAGTTCCAGTTTTCCCTGCTAAAGTTATATAATTCAATTTAATATGTTTAGCCGTTCCATCTTCGACCACGCTCTGCAAATACGATTTGAGAGTATCGGCTGCTGTTTGAGATACTACCCTCCGCACTACTTTGGGCTCAAATTGCTCCACTATCTTCCCTGTTTCATCTCTGAATGAATCCACAATGTAAGGTTTTACATAATTACCACCATTGGCAACAGTGGCATATGCAGCAGCCAACTGGACAGCAGATACTGATATGGCATATCCAAATGTAATGGAGTGAAGGGAGTATCCGTCCCAATCTTCTAGTTTATGAAAAATTCCGCTTGATTCTCCAAACAGGTTTAGACCCGATTTTTGTCCGAAACCTAAGAGTATTAGTTTGTCATACAATCTTTTTGAGCCTACTCTGTCTCCGATGATTGATATTCCAACATTACTTGATTTGGCGATTACACCTCTGGTTGTAAGACCGCCGTAATGATGAGTATCTCTGATTACTCTTTTCCCAATTGTTCTTGCTCCACTTGAGAAAACTTCGCGTGGTTTAATTAAACCATAATCTAATGCAGTCAAAGCAGTAAACGGTTTCATTGTAGATCCAGGTTCGAACAAGAAACTTACAGGAATGTTAGATTTTACTCTGACAAATCCCGGGTCTTCTGTGTAATCCTCTGCTGATACTCCAGCCATTGCATAGATTCGACCTGTATTTGCATCCATTAAAACCGCTGCAGCATTCTTCCCACCATACTGTTGCAATCCTTCCGCCAAGGCTTCCTCAAGAACATCCTGCATTGAACTGTCAATTGTTAACCATATATTTAATCCATTCACCGGTTTTTTCTCATGCAATCCAGGATATGGAACTCGGTTGTGGTTAGCATCGTATACTACTTCGCGCCATCCGTATTGACCTGACAGCTCTTGATTGTAGGTGGCTTCAATTCCGTTGATTCCTTTAAGCTTATAAATGCTGTTTACTGGATCTTCCGGATTGTATTCCGCAGTACTCTCTTTCACAGAACCAAGTAGTCTTGCTGCAGTTAATCCTCTGGAATAAATCCTTTTCATGGAACTGAAATTATAAATCAATCCCGGTAAATTGTTCTTATCGAAGTAGGTTATCAGTTTTTCCAATTCAGATTCTTTTATCTTATTTGAAATCTGGATGGAACTTAGATTATCGTTTTGTGTTAGTTTCTGATAAGCTTCTGTTTCACTTATGGAAGAGTTTTTCCCGAATGCTGCAGCTATCTTTTTATAAGCAGCTTGCTTGGTTAGTTTACTCTTGGTAGCCCAGTTGAATACCTGTTTCCTATCAATATCAGTCTGATAGAAAGAGATCGAACTGACGAATAGATTTCCTTCATTATCAAATATGCTTCCTCTGGTCGGAATGAGTAATTCTTTCCCTGGTTTATAGCGTATTTGCCTGTAGTAATCCAGTTTTAGCGGATCAAAAATTTGAATGCTGAACAGATACACTGTCCAGACTGCAACTACAAGCGTGAATACAACTAATAATGCGTAGAATCGCGCCCGCATTTCTTAGTCCGGTTGAACGGCTGTTACTGCTTCTGCTTTGGGCGTTAAAAGATCGATTATACAGTAATAATTGGTAGTCTTTGTTTCTTCAGGTTCCTGTATAAACACAATATTCCCTGCATTTTCGCGGGGATTAGTTTTAATCATATCTTCTGGTAAACATGAAGATATCTTCTTTCCGGAGATCAGATCATCGTGTTCAACTTTCAGTTCATTATTGATGTTGCATTCAGCGTGGAAGGCTTTTTCCAATCTGCTCATTTTCTGGGTGCTGTGCAGGATTTGATTACCGTTAAAAAAATGGAAAAAAATAAAAAACACAAACGCTGCTATAACGTAGAAAAGCTTTCCTTTCATCTTGATTCTCCCCTTATTTTTTCAGCTGCTCTTAGTTTTGCACTTCTGGCTCTGCTGTTATTCAGAACTTCTCCTTCAGAAGCGATTATTGGCTTGGTAGTAATGATTTTAACTTTGGGTCTCTGTTGGCAAACACATTTCAAAACTGATTTGGGGCAGATGCATCCTTTAGCTGCTTGCTGCATACCGGTTTTTACGATTCTGTCTTCCAAGCTGTGATATGAAATCACAACAATCCTACCTCCGGGATTTAATAGATTGATAGAGTCAGTTAATGAAGTTTCCAATAATTCCAATTCCCTGTTCAGATATATCCTGATAGCCTGGAAGATTCTGGCTTTAGTTTTTGTAACCAAAGCTGGGTTGCTTCTCATCTGAGTGTCTATCACGTCGGTAAGATCCTGTGTGGTATTGAGTTTTTTTTTTGCTCGTGCACTTACTATCCATTGCGCGATTTTGTAAGCAGCTTGTTCTTCTCCGCATTCTCTGAAGATTTTAGCCAACTCTTCTGCAGAATAAGTATTTATCAGTTCTTTGGCTGTCATTCCAGTGTGTCCGTCCATCCGCATATCCAGATCTCCTGCTCTGTCAAAGCTGAAACCGCGTGATGGTTCATCCAACTGATGAGAGGACACACCCAGATCAAAAAGAATACCATCCACTCCCTTGATTTTTTGCAGCGCTAGCTCTGTCCTCATTTCGCTGAAGTTAGATTTGATAATGCACAATTTATCTTTGTAGTTAGTTAATCTTTGGGATGCATAGTTCACAGCATCTTCATCCTGATCAAAAGCAAACACCTGTTTTATTGTGGGATCCTGAAGCATGGACTCAGTATGTCCCCCTCCCCCCAAAGTGGCATCAACATAGATGCCGCCCTTTTTCAGGTTGAGATATTCCATGCTTTCCTTCAATAATACAGGCACATGATATGTCATATCTTTCTCTTGATCTGATAGCTGGAGGAAGGATATTTCTCTTTGTGTTGAGCGACTTTCTGTTGTCTGATTTCTTCCAGACGCAACGGATTCCACAAAGTTATAAAATGTCCCTCACCCTTGATTTTTGCCAAGTCTCTGATATCCGCCATTTTCAACAACTCGTCACTGATTCGGACTCTGCCCGGACCTTCCAGTTCCTGTTCCGGCATCGAAAATTCTATCAGGTTATCCAACAGTTCCTTGTCATCAGGTTCTGTGCTTAGTTCAAGCTGCTCACGCATCTTCATCCACGTATCCATGGGAAATACTGCTACTGTTCCTTCAGGACCTATGGTCACGATTACAGTCTTGTCAGCCTCAGGTGCAAATTTCTTCTTGAAACTGGCAGGTATCATGATACGTGACTTATGGATCGAGTTCTCAAACGTGCCTAAAAATTCACCCGACATCTTTCCTGTCCTTTGCGTGCAGACTGTCTCTTTTCGCTCTACGAAAGAACTTTTTCATGCATCGCTTTGACTTTTTTTGAGAATCTTTGAATCTTTTTGACATACATTGACACCCATAGCCATTTTCTTTTTTGTTGTCAAGTAGAATTTCAGGTTTTTTTCCGTTATTTTCCAATTTGCATAACTAAACGCTTATCCTATATGCAATCAATGAGTTTCGCTCTTTTTTGCCGCAGATAATTGTGCTAGTTTCCCACTTCGAGTAGTGGTTAATTATCATTTAACATGGCATTACATATAGAATGCAAAATCTGGTTTTTTGCTGATATTGATGTATCTAATTGTTATTTATGTTAGTTATGGTTTGTGTTTATGCACTGTAATTATACTCTTCTCAAGGCTTCCTTGATTCTCTCTCTGTAACCACCTGCCAAATATCAATGCGTTGATACTGAGATTAAGTTAGTGGCAACAGACATACAATCCATCTTCATCAAAGGTATAAACAGCCCCTGACTGTTACAGAATTGTATGGAGGATTTGGCTGATATCTATGCCCAGAATTATTCAAGTAGTAAAGTCATTAGGGTGTTTTCAGAGGCAAAGTCTCAGTAAACTCTCAGCAGACCCTCTGAACGAATTGTGAAAAATAAAATCGCTGCACTACATTTG
>DAHVPA010000157.1 GCA_027318525.1 Candidatus Cloacimonadota bacterium
GGAAATTGCAGACCAGAGAATAGAGCTTACATTTGATAAATCGGTGGATAAGAACTCTTTTCTGAAAGGCTTTTACATCTATCCGCCCATCCAGAATAAGAAAATCTATTATGAGGCGAATGTCATCACCATCCGTCTGCTGGAAGCTCTGGAAAAAGATACCAATTATTATCTGACCCTGACCACCCGGATTAAAGATATCCGCGGCAATTCTTTGGACAAAGACCAGACTCTTATCTACCGGCACGGCATCCTACAGAAAAACCGGGTTTCTGGAAATATCCTGTATGAGAATCCTGCAGATAACGGATTGCTGGTCCGGCTAAACCTGCTCAGCACAGATTCACTGAGTGTGATTACACGTGAACTGAGCGGAAAAAGCTATGCCCTGGACGGATTGAACAGCGCTGCTTATCTTTTGAAAGCCTATATCGACAAGGATTTAAACGGACGCTATGATGATTCCAAAGAGCCTTATTACGAGTCAGCCGTTGGCAATCAAGCCGTGAACAATATCGAAATCAACCTGGCTTATGCCGATACTGTAAAACCCGTAATCCAGTCTGTGAGGGCAATTTCCAACCGCGAATATGAACTCAAAATGAATAAACCGATAGCAACCTTCGGTTCCATCAGTATTACCGACATCACTCACAACCAGCCCATCAGCATCGCCGCCATCAATCAGGAAGGGGATAAAATCAACCTGCTGACCGCAGTGACAGACTCTGCCAGCTTGCGATTCAGGATTATCCGCCCCCGTGATGCCAAAGGCAATGAAAACCCCAGCAGCACTATGCTGAGTCCTGCCAGTATCCGCCCTGACATCATTCCTCCAGCCATAATCTCCACCAAACCCCGCAATGGCGCATCCATACCTGACTTGCTTCCTGTCCTTGATATTTATATCACGGAAGTGATACCAACCAATCTGTTCAAAGCCAGCCTTAGAGAAGCTGACTCCGCAACGGATATAAGTTTCAGGATAATTAAATCAAACAGCAACCACTACCAGATCAAGCCGGAAAAGCCTCTCACCAATTATAAGAGCTATGTCCTGACCATCGGGGATGAAACATCAGACCTAAGCGGCAATAAACTCGGCAAGGACTATAAGCTAGTTTTCCTGCCCCTTCTGCGTTAAAGCCAATAAGCAGATAAAAAAAAGCCTCCTTAAGAAACTTAAGAAGGCCTTTGGTTTTGACTTAGGAGGTTGTAGTAAGTTGAGGTAACTTACTCATCATCACAGCAGGAAATATGCTGTAACAACTTGGCTGTATAAAGATGCAAAAGTTGAGCCAATTCGATTAGCTTCGCTTAAACACTGTCTGTTAATAAGTTGCGTTTTTAGAGTTATTTTGCCCAACAAATCTATGTAGCTCATTATCAACACATGTTGATTATTGTCCACTGTGCATGGTTATCTGTTTATCTTGCAGATGATTATATCAGGTTTTCTTGATTTTAAGTGATTCCAACTGGGGCTTGATATGCTTTTCATAGCAATCGGGACAGATGCTGTGACTGAACATAGTATCAGTGTGGTCAGAAATATAGACTTCCACCTCATCCCAATAGCTGTCCTCGTTGCGTATTTTCTTGCAATATGAGCAGATAGGCAGCAGACGTTCTAAAGTGCGAATGGTTTTCAGAGCATGTTCCAGGTCTTGGCGTTGCTTTTCCAGATAAAGGGCTGATTTTACGCGCATAATGAGTTCTACAGCAGAAAACGGCTTCTTAATATAGTCCATGGCACCCAGCTCAAAGCTTTTCTTAAGCGGCACCATGTCTTCTTCCAAGGGAACAGCCGTAATCATGATGACGGGGATATGCATCAGCTTTTTGTCAGCCTTGATTTTTTTCAGGACATCGTAGCCGCTGATGCCGGGCATCATGATATCCAGCAGGATAAGGTCAGGGATTTCGGTGTTGATTTCATTCAACAAATCAGTCCCTGAATAAAGCAGCTTAACCTGTTCAAACTTGTTCTGATGCAGAATGGTCTTGAGCAGTTTCAGATTGACCATGTCATCATCCACTGCATAAATCAGCATGGATTGCAGATCTTCTTCTTTCATCATTCCTTGCTTCCTTTCTTAGCTGCCTGGTTAGCATAGTTAAACATCTGGTCCAGTGTCCGGTTTTTGTCAAACAACTCCAGCGCTTTCTGGAATTGGGCATCAAGTTTAAGAGTGATTCTATAGGCTTCCTGCTCACCATACTGCTTGCCGACAATTTCGCTGGCAAGGGAGGTGCGGATAAAGGAAGCAGTGCTGTCAATGTCTGACTGGGTAAACTTTATTTCCTGGGTGCGGGCGTAATCAAGGAATTGCTCGAAAGTGCCGTTATCCACAGTAAAAGAGCGGTTCACTGAGTGATTATGCTTCACCATATAATCGATGGCAAAATTGAAGAATGTGTTTTTGCGGCGCAGTTCCATCCCGAAATTGGTGAGAAAATCGGGATTAAACTCGATGTCTGGCGTGATTCCTCCACCACCAAAGACCTGACGTCCATTTACAGTATAATAGACATGGTCCTTTACTTTTTTGTCTATCTGTTCCTTTTCCTCAGCGGTAACTTCCTTGCCTTTGAGCAGTTTATCGTTGATTTCCTTGTGGATACAGCGTCCGGATTTGATGTAATAATATGAGGTGGTTATCTTGATCCCATTGCCGTTGGAAAGGGGGAAAAGCTGCTGGACAGAACCTTTACCGAAAGTGGGTTTGCCAACTATTAATCCGGCATCCCAGTCCTGCAGAGAACCGGCAAAAATCTCGGCAGCACTGGCTGAAGCTTCATTAACCAGCACCACAATCGGGTATTCCTTGGCTTTGCGGTTGAAGCGGGTAAAATACTGGCGGTTGGAGTTTTGGATTCTCCCCTTGGTCTCCACAACCAGTTTATTGGGTCCGATGAATTCATTTACTGTATCGATAGCCTGATCGAGCAATCCACCGGGATTAAATCGGAGGTCGATAATCAGACCCCTGATTCCTGAGGATTCCAAAGTGTCCAGAGCGGCAATCAGTTCACGGTCGGTATTCTCGCTGAACTGGCTGATTCTAATATACCCAACTCCGTTATCCAATTTGAAGGCATAAGGGACGCTTTTTATTTTAATGACATCGCGGATTATGATAAAATCAAGCAAATCTGTCACGCCTGGGCGTGATATGGTGAGTGTTACTTTGGTTCCGACCGGACCCCGCATCTTTTTGATGGCTTCGTCCGTGCTTACTCCGACTACGCTGATCCCATCCACTTTAACAATCCTATCTCCGGCTGTCAGACCCATCCGGTAAGCCGGAGTTCCCTCAATCGGTGAAACGACTGTAATGTAGTCACCCTTTTTATCGATCTGAATTCCCAAACCGCCAAATTCGCCTTTAGTTGAGGTGGTAAAATCCGTAAATTCTTCTGCATCAAAGAAAGAGGTATGCGGATCAGTGGCTCCCAGCATACCATTGATGGCTGCTTTGATCAATTCTTCATCACTGGGTTCATTTACATAATTCTGTTTGAGTTTGATCAGCACCTCATTAAAGAGCTGCAGGTTCTGATATAGGTCGGATTGGCTGCCATCATTAGCGGCATAGGCTTTGGCGCTAGTGAAGACAAAAACTCCACCCAGAAGCCAAAGCGCAATTATCAGAATCAGGACTAAAGGTCGGTTGTCGTGCTTTGTCATTTATCTACTCCAAACTTAATATACTGCAAATATTGATTATGTCAAATGAGTCATTATTACATCATTTACCTGGCTCAGGATGGACTGGTGGATTGAATCCACCAGGTTATCGCCGTCGATGAGTCGGAAACGATAGTCATAGAGCCGGGCTAGTTTCAGATATTGTTCTCTGACTTTTTCATGAAAGTCGATGGTTTCCATTTCCAAACGGTCCAATTGGCGGGATTTTATTCTTTTTAGCCCGAGTTCAACCGGCAGGTCAATCAGAAAAGTAAGGTCCGGCTCGGTATTGTAGGTGGCAAACCCGGTAATCTTCTCAATGATATTGAAATCCAGCTCTCTGGCAGCGCCCTGATATGCAATGGTCGAATCATAATATCTATCGCTGATTACAATCTTCCCTTCCTGCAAAGCGGGAATAATCCACTGACCTGTGTGTTGGCTGCGGCTAGCCATATAGAGCAGCATCTCCGTTTCAGGAAGCATTTCATAGTTCTCGGGATTAAGCAATATCTTGCGAATAGCTTCTGAGATTGCCGGACCACCAGGTTCCCGAGTCAGCAGAGTTTCTCTGCCCTCTTTGCGTAAAGCTGTGCTGAGCAGCAGGGCTTGGGTGCTCTTACCACAACCTTCTATCCCCTCAAAAGTAATAAACAGACCTGGATATTTTGCTTCATATTATCGTATCTATCTTATATTTGGCGTCATCCCTTTCAGGATAATCGATAACAAAATGTGCTCCTCTGCTTTCCTTGCGGGTCAACGCACTACGTATCACCATGGAAGCGATGACAGCCATGTTACGGGTTTCGATTACTTCCTTACGCACAGTATTGTGCTGATAGAAGTTATTTATCTCATTGAATATATTATCAAGTTTGGAAAGAGCATACTTCAGAAGACGCCGGGAACGTCTGATTCCCACGTAACCCTGCATGACATTGCCTATGATTT
>DAHVPA010000158.1 GCA_027318525.1 Candidatus Cloacimonadota bacterium
CTTATGCCATACATCTCGACTACAGAGCATGAACGGCGGCAGATGCTGGAAGCCATCGGGGTAAAAGATTTTACCGAGCTGATTAAAGCCATTCCCGAAAACCTGCGGCTGAAAGAACCGCTGCAGTTGAACCCCGCAATTTCAGAGCTGGAAGTAACGCGTCTGGTCAATGAAAAAACCTGCCGCAATACCTGCGTCCAGACTGCCAATTCCTTTTTGGGAGCCGGCATTTATGACCATTTTATCCCCGCTGCAGTGGAAGCAATCATCTCCAGACCGGAATTTATGACCGCCTATACACCATATCAGGCAGAGGTCAGTCAGGGCACCCTGCAGGCGATATATGAATACCAGACCATGATTTGCGAGCTTACACGGAATGGAAATCGCCAACGCCAGCATGTATGACGGAGCTTCAGCAGCAGCAGAAGCAATCCTGATGAGCGTGCGCAAAAACAGATTGAACAAAGCTGTGCTTTCAGGGACTCTGCATCCAGAATTCCTCAAGGTAATCAAAACATACACGGAAGGAATCGGAATAGAACTGGTGACAGTTCCCGCCAAAGACGGACAGACCGACCTGGCAGCTCTCAAATCCGCTGTGGATGACAAGACTTCCTGCGTCCTTATTCAGACTCCCAATTTCTATGGTAACCTGGAAGAAGTTTTTGAGATTGATGCAATAGTGCACGCTCAGGAAAAATGCCTGCTGGTGGCGGCTGTTGACCCCATCAGTCTGGCAATCTTCAACGCACCATCCGAATACCATGCCGATATCGTCGTGGGTGAGGGGCAGGCTTTGGGTAATGCGCTGAATATGGGCGGACCGCTGTTTGGTTTCTTTGCTTCCAAACTGGATATGGCGCGTTACATGCCGGGCAGAATCGTGGGTGCTACCCTGGANGTGGATGGCAAGAAAGCTTATGCCCTGACCTTGCAGGCAAGGGAACAGCATATCCGGCGCGACAAAGCCACCAGCAATATCTGCTCCAACGAAGCATTGTGCGCTTTGGCAGCAACGGTTTATCTGTCCCTGATGGGAAAATCCGGCCTGACGGAAGCAGCTATGAATTGCGTACGCAAAGCACACCATCTGGCTGATATGATTTGCCAGATTCCGGGATTCAGCCTGGCATATCCCGATGCGCCATTCTTTAAAGAATTTGTAGTTAAAACACCTGTTCCGGCTGCCGATATAGTCAATAAACTAATGCCTGCAGCAATTTATCCCGGCTTGGATATGAAGGATTACGGCAATCCCGACCATCTGATGATAGCAGTAACGGAAAAGAAAAGTATCGGGGACCTGAACTCACTGGTCAAAGCTCTGAAGGAGGTGGCTCATGTCCAAGACGATATTTGAACTGAGCTCTCCCGGACGTAAAGGATATACCTTACCTAAGTGCGATTTGCCGGATACCTTCAAAGCGGAAATTCCCCAACAATATCTGAAGTTCATGCGCAAATCTGCTCCCCGACTGCCGGAATGCAGTGAACTGGATGTGATACGCCACTTTATCGAACTCAGCCACAAGAACCATTTCATCGAAAAAGGTCTGTATCCGCTGGGTTCCTGCACCATGAAGTATAATCCCAAAGTGCACGAAAGCATTGCACGCCATACCTGCTTTGTCAACATCCATCCCTACCAGCCGCTGTGCACGGTTCAGGGCGCTTTGGAAATTATGTATGAACTGCAGCGCGACCTCAGCGAAATTTCCGGAATGACTCAGGTTACATTACAACCTGTTGCAGGAGCACATGGCGAATTCACAGGTCTGAAGGTTATTCATGCCTACCATCAGCACAATGGCAACCATCATAAAAACAAGATTATCATGCCGGACAGCGCACACGGAACCAATCCGGCAAGCTGCACCCTGGCAGGATTTGAAGTGATAGAACTCAAATCAAGACCCGATGGCAGAGTCGATACTGAACAACTCAGGCAAATAGTCGGAGACGATACTGCTGGCTTTATGCTGACCAATCCCAATACATTGGGACTGTTTGAATCGCAGGTGGAGGAAATTGCTGCCATAATTCACTCCGTTGATGGTCTGATGTATATGGACGGAGCAAACCTGAATGCTTTGCTGGGCATCGTCAAACCCGGTCAAATCGGCTTTGACGTAATGCATTTCAACCTGCACAAGACCTTTTCCACTCCTCATGGTGGTGGTGGTCCCGGAGCAGGTCCTGTCGGAGTGGTGGAAAAACTGGTCAAATTCCTGCCTGCACCTCTGATCGGTAAGAATCAGGATGGATATTTCTTAGACTTCAGCCACAAAGAGACTGCCATCAGCAAGGTTCACACCTTCTATGGAAACTTTGCCCTGATGTTGCGCGCCTGGGTCTATATCCGTATGCTGGGTGCGGAAGGATTGAGAAAAGTGTCGGAGAATGCGATTATCAACGCCAACTATCTCAAATTCCGGCTGGCGCCATATTTCCACATTGAGCATACTGAACATTGCATGCATGAATTCGTAGCGGACGGCACCAAACAGAAAAAGGAACAGGGTGTTTCTACCCTGGATATAGCCAAACGCTTACTGGATAAGGGTTATCATGCTCCCACTATCTACTTCCCACTGATTATCCCGGAAGCAATGATGATTGAACCAACTGAAACGGAAAGTCTGCAAAGTCTGGATGCTTTTGCAGATGCCATGATTGAGATTGCCAAAGAGGTAGAAACCAATCCCGACATGCTGCATCAGGCACCGTTGACCACACCTGTCCGCAGAGTGGATGATGTGCGGGCTGTTAAACAGTTGGATGTGAAATTCCCAATCTAATCTGCAATATTAACAATGCAGACTGCTTCCCGATGAGGCAGTCTGCTTTTTATATACCGGCAAGGAAGACTATCTGCCGGACTTGAATGCAGTCAGGTCAATGTGTAACGCTGCAGATTCCCGGTCAGCTCTGTTAACGAAGATTAAATGACGCATAAATCTGTTGACTTATAGTAGCAGGAAAATAATTTGAATTCAGTATGAATAAATATGTCAATAATCGCTTAATAGCAGGAGGCTCAATGAAAAAGACGATAATGTTGATACTCATTCTTGTAGGAATAGGCTTGCTCTCAGCACAACAGGTCAAAATTGCTTATGTCAATACAGACAGGATACTGGCTGGCAGCAATGAAGCTGCAGAGATTGCCAGAGTGTATGATTTGGAACGCACAGGCTGGATGAATCAGCTCAGAGCAATGAAAGAAGATATCCAGACCATGGAACGGAACTATGAGATTGATAAACTCACCAAAAACGAAGCTGCCAAAAAAGATGCACTCGCCAAGATAGATGCCAAGAAAACAGAAGCCGGTCAAAAACTGGAGGAATACTTCGGGGATAATGGCAAGGCTGAACAGCGCTACAAAGAATTAATCGATCCCCTGACCAAAAAAATCAATGAAGTTATTAAGAAAATGTCGGAAGACAGCGGTTATTCAGTTGTCCTGGATGTCAGCATGGGCTCTGTAATCTATGCCAATCCCACTATGGACATTACTGATCAGGTATTGGCAGAACTGAACAAAGGCACACAACCTCCAGCTCAGACACCCGGTGCACTCAATCCCCAAAACGAAGAACTGCCGCTGGATAATCCATTTCACGATAACAAGGAAAACTTAAGCGAACCTAAGAAATAAGTATGCGGACATTCTCAAAGATACTTACCCCCGAACTGGTAAACAGCATTATTGGGGGCGAACTGCTGCTGAAACAACCGACTGAACTCAGATCGATTGCAGATCCAAGAGAAGCTGACGCTGGCTCTGTCATATTTCTTGATAATGAAAAGTTTCTCCCGTTGGTTGAGGAATCTGCTGCTGGCCTGATTGTTGCAGGGAACAGGTTTCGCAAAGAACTGGAGCAGCATCCTGCCAATATCATATTTGTGGAAAAAGCATATCAATCGGTTTTGCTCTTGATTCATTTTTGGCTCGAAAGCGAGAAGGAAGAGTTCGTCGGTGAGATTCATCCGACTGCTGTCATCGGCAGGAACGTGGTCTTACCTGAAAAAGTCCGCATCGGTGCATATTGCATTATAAGTGACAATGTCCGCATCGGAGAGAATACCGAGATATATCCGTTTTGTCAGATAGGTTCTGACTCTATCATAGGAAGTCATAGTGTTCTCTATTCACATGTGACCTTATATCCGGAAACTGTGGTGGGAGAAAACGTCCGCATTCACGCCGGATGTGTCATAGGTGCGGATGGATTCGGTTACATTCTGATGAACGGCATCCAACAGAAGATACCCCAGATAGGCAATGTCGTTATCCACAACCATGTGGAAATCGGTGCCAATACTACTATTGACAAAGGCACAATTGGTCCGACCATCATAGGTGAAGGCACAAAGATAGACAACCTGGTTCAGATTGGTCACAACTGCGTAATCGGCAAGCACTGTATTCTCTGCGCTCAGGTGGGTTTAGCCGGAAGTTCGGTCTTGGGAGACTATGTATATCTTGCAGGACAGGTGGGCTTAGCCGGGCATTTGAATATAGGTGATGGTGTTATGGTAGGAGCCCAATCAGGTGTATCATCAGACCTGGAAGCTGGCGGTAAGTATTTTGGTTATCCTGCCAGAAATGCTATGTTGAT
>DAHVPA010000159.1 GCA_027318525.1 Candidatus Cloacimonadota bacterium
CGATGCCGCGAATCAGGGTCTTGACTTCGGCTTCGGGACGACCGCAAAAGGAACAGCTCAATACTTTATATTTTTCCATACAGACCTCGTGTTTATCAGGGACGGTGGGTCAGGACTTCATCTATCAATCCGTAGTCCCGGGCTTCCAGTGAACTCATAAAATAGTTTCGGTCGCTGTCTTCTTTCAGTTTTTCCAGGGATTGTCCCGTGTGCTTATGCAGTATATCATTGAGTCTGTCACGCAGGTAAAGGATTTCCTTTGCCTGGATTTCGATATCAGCGGCTTGTCCTTGTGCACCGCCCATGGGCTGGTGAATCATGATGCGGCTATTGGGAAGCGCGATTCTTTTGCCTTGAGAGCCTGCTGCCAGCAGCACTGCTCCCATACTGGCAGCCTGACCTATGCAGATGGTGCTGATATTTGGTTTGATATACTGCATGGTGTCATAAATTGCCAATCCTGACGAAATTATACCACCGGGGCTGTTGATATACATATAGATGTCTTTTTCCTGGTCTTCGCCTTCCAGATGAATGAGCTGCGCCACGACCGTATTAGCCATATTGTCGTCGATTGGTCCGCCCACAAACACAATCCTGTCTTTCAACAGGCGCGAATAGAGGTCATAGGCGCGTTCGATGCGTCCAACCTGCTCAATGACCATTGGTATATAATTCATTTATTCCTCCGCCTTGACTTCGGATTTTTCCTTGGGTTTTCTGGTGCTTTTCTTCTTGGGTTTTGCTTCAGTTTCTTCAGCCGGTGTTTCTGCCGGCTCATCTTTGGCAATTTCGAAATTGCAGGTATCTGCAATCTTATTCAGAATCAGGTAGTTAGTCACTGTTTCCTTGAAATTCTCATCTTCCATCAGCTTCTTGTGTTTTTCTTTCCATTCTTCGATGCTCTGATCGCTGAGTTTGGCTTCATGTTCGATATAGACTGCAATATCTGCTTCCGTTACTTCCATTGGATACTGCTTTCTAAGCTCTTTCATCAGATACATATTGATAAAGTCCTGCATGATCTGGTAACGGATCTGGACTTCGTAATACTTGCGCCACTGGGCATCTGTGATATTGTATTGGTTCAATTCCTGTTCGGCGATATACTGGATGGTGTTTTCCGGCAGGTCAAATCTGTTATCGATATACAACTTGGTTATCAAAGCGTTGATTTTGATATTCTTGTTTTTAAGAACGTTTTTTTCTTCGAGTTCGGAAGTTATCTTCTTGCGCATTTCCTTGACGTTGTCAAATTCCAGGTCCTTGGCAAATTCGTCATCGATTTCGGGAAGTCTGGTGCGACGGATGGCATTGATCATAAACCCCGCTTCAGTTTCACCATCGTGATGCTGATGCTCATGGTCCTTAAAGATATGGTGGATATAGTCATGCGGAAGCTTCAGGCTAAAGGAATCGCCAACCTGCTTGCCCAGAGCCGCTTCAGTGATTTGCGGTTCGTGCTGAGTATTGACATGCGTGGTATAATTCTGCATTGCTTCAGCTCCGTCCAGACTGCACTTTACTTCAAACTCCACTTCATCGTTTTCGGCAATATCTTTATCCACATCCACCACTGTGGCGTTTTCCTTACGCAGTTCCTCTATGTAATGCTCCACCTCATCTTCCAAAGCCAGGGGGTTGTAGGGCACTGTCAGACCTTCGATTTGTTTAAAGCTGATTTCCGGCTCTGTCTCAATCTCAACCTTGATTGTCATTTCCTGACCTTTTTCCCAGTTGATGTCCTTGATTTCAGGCTGCATCAGGTAATGGAAATCGTGCTCTTTGGCTGCTTCGGTAAAGACTTCATCGACAAAATCTTTGTAAAAGTAATCTCTGATTTTTTCACCATAAGCTCTCTCCACCATGGCAAGGGGTGCTTTGCCGGGACGGAAACCCTGGATTGAGATATCTCTGGCAGCTTTGCCAAGATACTTGTTGTAAGCGTTTTGAGTCCTTTCCGCTTCTATGGTCAGAAGGATTTCCTTCTTGGCGGAGTTAATTGCTTTAACGTCAACTTGCACGTCGTTCTCCTCGTTTATCTATATAATTATTTTTAGTCTGGTGCGAAAGAGGGGACTTGAACCCCTACAGTTTTGCAACTACTGGATCCTAAGTCCAGCGCGTCTGCCAATTCCGCCACTTTCGCAGGTTAGGTCATGATTTTGAAAGGGCTTAGCTTGTCAAGGATGGAACATAACTCGTTTCTGTGCAGACAGAAATCCGCAATCTGTCTTGGTCCCAATGAACTGGATGTTTTGTGTGATTTTTTATAGGAAAATCACCGCATAGCCGATGTAGAACGCTAGCAGCAATCCGCCTTCCCATCTGTCCAGACGGTGTCTTTTCGGATTAAACATCAAGAGAAACAGCATGAGTGTGGCAAACATCATCACATATTGGTCTGTATTAAATGCTATATTATAGGCGGGAGGATGAATCATTGCCGTGATGCCCATTATGAAGAGCAGATTGAATATATTGCTGCCGACGATGTTGCCTACTGCAATGTCTGATTTTCTATGGTAAGCTGCCACTGCTGAAGTTGCCAGTTCCGGCATGGAAGTTCCGGCGGCAACGATTGTCAGTCCAATCACCTTTTCACTGATGCCGATTTCATGAGCCAGGTTAACTGCATATTTGACAACCAGATTACCGCCCAGGATGAGTCCTGCAAAACCGGCTGCTATATATCCCAAGATCAGCCACAGTGGATAGACTGTGGTCTGAGATTCCACTTCTGCGCCTTGTCTGGCAAGGTTATGTGTATAGATTAGAAACAGTGTAAAAAAGCCCAGCAGGATTAGTCCGTCACCTCTGCTCAGCAGGTTTGTTGCGCCTGAATCATACCATCTGTCATTAACCAGCAGCAGCAGGACAAATGAAGTCAGCAAGGCAAAGGGTATTTCCTTCCAGGTGGTGGCTTTCTTTACGTCCAGAGGATAGATTAAAGCTGCTATGCCCAATATTATCAAGATGTTAAAGATGTTGCTGCCGATGACGTTGCCGAAGGATATATCGGTGGAACCTTTGACGGCTGAGACGATATTGACCACCAGTTCCGGTGTGCTGGTGCCAAACGCAACCACGGTTAGTCCAATGACTATCTCCGGGACATTCAGCTTCTTGGCTAACGAACTGGCTCCTTTGACCAGCCAGTGCGCTCCCAATATCAGGATCATAAATCCCGCCAGCAGCAATATTATGGACAGCAGCATACTAACCTCTTGGTCATAGTGTTATTGGTATTTTTTTCACCTGCCGGCATTATCCGAATTCGTCAAGCAATATCGTTCTGAGCTTGTGCAGCTATGCTCATTCTCGTTGTGAGACCCATCCTCATCAGCTTATACATTCTATTGGGAGAGGATATTATCCTTGACAGCGAAAGGTGTGCCTTCAGGTTATGAAAAACTCAACCGGGGTAGAAATGGACTACAAACTGACTCTGTATTTTGGCATTTCGGATGCTCCCGAATATCGCCTGGCGTTGCAGTATGCTGCTATGTTTGAAAAGTTTACGGCTGCCAGGCAGGGCAACAAACTGAATGCGATTGAAACCACCAATCGGGAGGTCCTGGCAAAGTATGACGTCTTCCAAAAGCTGATAGATACTGTCGGTAACTGGGATTCGGCAAGTGTTTCCCTGCGCTTGGGAGATGTAGACCCCATCAGCTTTTACCTTAGCATCAAAGATGTGGCGGAATGCTATCTGGATTATGAAAAAGCAGAAGACAAGGATACCTGGTGTGATGATGAAAATTCGGACTACTGGGGTTGCCGCCAACTCAAAGGCATCACCCTTCAACATGCCAGAACGCCTCATATAGACAACAAAAAATACTGGTATAACTATGGAAATTTTGCCAGCCAGACTGTCTGGTCCATTGATAAGGAAGAGCTTTCACGCGCCCTGACAGGAATTGTGGAAAAGAAGTGCATCGATTTCTGTCCTGTCTTCCAACCCACCTTTTACCGCAAAATCGTAGCCCAGCTCCCTTCCTATATCGATTTATCCGATAAAGAAAACTGGGGTCAGGTCTATCTGGATGAGATTATTACTGATGTAAAACAGTGGCGTCCCATCAATATCCATCACAAATCTTCCTCGCACGATGCCGAATCTCTTAAGAAGCACGCTCACAAGGCTGCCAAGCCTTTTTCCCGCAACAAAGCAAACGCAGAAGGGGATGAGCCGGATAATAAAAACCTGCGCAATATCCCGCTGACCAGCTTTGACGATATCGGCGGCATCGAGGATATCATCCAGAACATCAGGGAAGTCATCGAACTCCCCATCAAACAGCCCGCTTTGTTTGACTATATGGGCATCCGCCCCTATCGCGGCATCCTGTTATGGGGTGAGCCGGGCAATGGCAAGACCCTGATTGCCAAAGCGATAGCTCATGAGGTGGAAGCTCATTTCATGCCGATTGCAGGTCCGGATATTCTGAATAAAAGCTTCGGCGAATCAGAGAAAAACCTCCGCGAAATCTTTGAAGAAGCGCGGTCAAAACAGCCTTCCATCATCTTTATTGATGAGATAGATGCCATTGCCCAGGCGAGACTGGCAGGCGAAACCTCCAAATGGTATGCGACTGTCGTAAA
>DAHVPA010000015.1 GCA_027318525.1 Candidatus Cloacimonadota bacterium
GATAAGAAAAGACAAACCCAAGCAGGAGGAGAAAAGGATATGAAGCAAAGCAGGATGGAAATATACCTGCGTTACTTGGTTATCATACTTAGTGTAGTGGCAGTTGTGCAGAGCAGCCTTAAGTCAGATTGGGTGTCTGTGGCATCAGCGGGATTGACGATATTGTTTTTGTTGCTTCCTCCCTTGCTGGAGAAGCTGTTGAAAATAAAGCTCCCTCTTTCTTTTCGCTGGATTTATCTCGGATTTATCTTTGCTTCCATGTATCTGGGAGAGACGCTCAGTTTCTTTTACCGCATCATGTTTTGGGATGTGATTCTGCACACTGCATCAGCCATGATGCTTGCCAACATCGCTTTTCTGCTGCTGTATGTGCTCAACCGCAACAGCAAGATAGACCGGTTGCTTAGTCCGTTGTGCGCGGCAATCTTTGTCTTTAGCGCTCCTGTGGCTTTGGGAGCGGTCTGGGAGTTGTTTGAATATGCTGCCGACCTGATTTTTGGTGTGAACATGATAAAAGCCATTGCCCCCGGTGACGCTTCCCGTTTTTACAATTACAAGCTTGGCTTTCTGAACAGCCTGCACGATTTACTGATGGATGCTATTGGCGCTCTGATAATAGCTTTGGCAGTTTATATGCACATGAAATCAGGCGGCAGGAAACTCCGTCTGATGGCTTATCTAAAAGACAGCTTCATAGATTCTAATCCGAATCTCTTTGCTGACAAAACCTGATTTCCACCCTTTTTTACAGTTTATTAGCGGTATCAATCCTGAAGCCAAGGTCATTCCCTTCTAATTCTGCTCTTATCCTGTCCTTACTCCCTTCTTATTAGAATTACTTATTCATTGCGCTATGATTGCGCAGTCATTGCGCTATAATAGCGTAATGGTAGCGCAATGAATGTGCGATATCAGCATAATTCTATTGACGAAAAAGAGAGCAGGGAATAGGTTGGTAACAGGATTCCATATAGGTAAATCACTGAAATTTCGGAAGAAATCAAGATAAAATCAGGTAAGAAATCAGGGAAAAACGGAGGCACAGCATGAAAGTAAGACTGGATATACCCATGCGCGGTCTGAGCGGGAAAACCGGCAGGATGATCTATTATTATGACCGCAGGAGCGGATTGACCCTGGCGCGGAGCAGCTTCACCTTCAAGAATCATCCGCAGCATCCGGGCTTCAGGCAAGTCCAGAAGCAGATTTATTCCATTGAGCCGTCGCAGGGTTACATCTACAACCTCAAGGATTACATCAGTAATTACAACTTCCTGCCCGGTAATGAACTGCAGCAAATCCGCACCTGGACAAACCTGTATAACCGGATTATGTATGCGCTGCAAAAGGCTCTACCGGGTCAGGTGGATTTGGCAAGCATAACCCGTCAGCAGATATATGACCAGGATTTGCCCTGTAAATCAGTCAAAACAGCAGTGGAAGCAGGGCTGATTCCGGCTCTGGAAGGCTATGAACGCTGGTCAAACCTGATTTGATATGTGTCCTGAATCAGATTTCAGATGCACTAAACTTATAAAGCAAGCGGCATTGTAAAAACAATTGACAACTTGTCAGCAGCAATTGGAATGGCAATGATGGAACGGATTTTAGTGCAAAATTCAGACTGCAAGCTGCCTGACTCCCTGCCGGAGTCAGAGGGGCTGATAGTCTTTTATAAGGGACAGGAAGCGCTTTACGCAACAGAAACGATGAATTTGAAGCATACGCTCAGCCTGCTCAAAGCTTTGCGGGAAAGTGATTCCGACATCATAGAGCTGTTCGGTCTGGCAGAATACATCCAGCTGGAACCAGCCGGCAACGGATTGGAAGCTTTAATCAAGATGAAGCTTTTGCTGAGCAGGACAGAGCCTGTCCTCAATGCCAGAATCAGCCTTTGGAAACACTATGTCTATCTGGCGATTAATCCCGCTGAGTTTCCGTTTGTCAAAGCGACAGAATTCACGGATGAGGATTGGTTTTATCTGGGTCCATTCCGCAGCCGGTTTTATTTATACGACCTGATGGAACTGATGCAAAAGCTGCTCAAGCTTCCGCATTGCGAAGTGAAACAAGGTCCCTGCGAAAAGCTGGATGACGGCAGATGCAGAGGCTGGTGCCTGCTCATCAAAACGGAAGCGGAATCAACTGCTGAAGACAAAGAGGAGCAACCTAATCTGCAGAAGCTGGATGCCTTGCTCAAAGAAGCTTATGTGCATGTGGACAATGGTCTGCTGGAGCTTTTGCAGCAGGAAAAAGACAAGTATGAAAATGACCTGGAGTTCGCCAGAGCCGATGCCTTCAGCGATAACATCAGCCTGCTGAAACGGTATCGGGAATGGCTGACCTTCCTTTATAAAGTCAAGAACCTTAACTTTGTAAAAGACAAAATCAGCGTCAAGGGCGGACAATTGATTCATTTCAAGGCAGAAGGAAGAGAATATAATCTGCCTTACGTCAATGTGCGCTACCGCAGCAATGAACTGCTGGCGCTGAATAAAAACCTGTTGGATGAAGCACGTATACTGTATCGGGAGAGTTTATGACATTTGCTAAAATCAGCGCTTTGCATTCCGTGAAACACGCTTGGCAAGGCAAGGTCAGGGATATTTATGACCTGGGCGATAAACTGCTGATTGTGACCTCAGACAGAATCAGCGCTTTTGATGTAGTCTTTCCCAATCTGATTCCGGATAAGGGAAAAATCTTGAACGGGATATCAGTGTATTTCTTCCAGACTACAAAAGATATCATTGCCAATCACTTTATCTCAGATAGTCTTAGCGATTACCCCAAAGATATGCAGGAACACAAAGCAGAATTGGAAGGACGCAGCATGCTGGTTCGCAAGACCAGAGTGATACCCTTTGAGTGCATCGTGCGAGGGTATCTGACAGGTTCTGCCTGGAACGAATATAAGAAGATGGGGACAATCGGCAATATGATGATGCCGGACGGGATGAAGGAAAGCCAGAAATTCCCCAATCCGCTCTTTACGCCCTCCACGAAAGCAGAGTCAGGTCACGATGAAAACATCAGCTATCGGGATATGCTCAACCGGATGGATGCCAAGATTGCTTCCTTTCTGAAAAATAAATCCATAGAATTGTATAACCACGCTCACGATAAACTCTTTGCAGAAAAAATCCTGGTGGCAGATACCAAGTTTGAATTTGGCACCATCGGTCA
Organism: Candidatus Cloacimonadota bacterium; assembly: GCA_027318525.1. Classification (GTDB taxonomy): domain Bacteria; phylum Cloacimonadota; class Cloacimonadia; order Cloacimonadales; family Cloacimonadaceae; genus UBA5614. Next base: position 3,187 of record DAHVPA010000015.1, read on the forward strand.
CGATATCCTGCTCATTGACGAAGTTCTGACACCTGATTCCTCACGGTTTTGGGATATGGACGGCTATGAAATCGGCAAAACACCGCTCAGTTATGACAAACAATACATCCGCGATTTTGTCACTGATAGCGGCTGGGATAAGAATCCACCGGCTCCGGAACTGCCGGAAGCAGTGGTCATGAAAACCCGAGAGAAATATATCCAAAGCTACAAGCTGATTACAGGGGACACGGAAAGAAAATGGTAAGGATAATTTGTCTGGTCGATGATGAAGAAGAACTGACCGAAAACCTGACCTATGAAATCAAAGCTCTGCGTCCTGACTGGCAAATCAGCACCTTTCAATCCGGTCTGGATGCCATTCGTGAAATCATGAAGGGGAAAATCCAGCTTGTGGTGACAGATATCGCCATGCCGGATATGGACGGCTATGAGCTCTACTGGCGCATTAAAGATTATGACGAGAAGCTTCCCGTGATAATGATGACAGGCTTTGGCTATGACCCCAATCATGTCCTGGTCCGTTCCAGACAGGAAGGCTTGCAGGATATATTATACAAACCGTTTGAGACAGAAAAACTGGTGGCTTTAATCGAATCCCGTTTGCCCTGAATATGGACGAGCAAGGTTTCAGCTACCGATACTTGCGCCGCAGAGGCATCCTTAACTACATCATGCTTCCTGCAACAGGAATGTTCAGCCTGATTACCAGAATCAGGCGTTTTTTATATCAGAAGCTGTTTCATACTTATGAATCAAGGCTTTGTGTGGTCAGTGTAGGCAACATAGTAGTCGGGGGATCAGGCAAGACACCCATGACCATCTTTATAGCTCATAAACTGAAGGAAATGGGTTACAAAAGCGCAGTCTCGCACAGAGGATATAAAAGCGAACTGGAAAACGGGGCAACGCTAATCTCAGACAGGGAAAAGCTCTTGCCCATAGCAAGCCTTGCCGGTGATGAAGCAAAGCTGCTGGCGGAAAGATTGCCAGGTATTCCGGTAGTGGCAGGAAAAAACAGAAGGCAAGCCATCCGCTTGCTGGAAAGAACCTTTCCTGACCTTGATTGCGTTATACTGGATGACTCCTTTCAACATTTGAAAGTAAGGCATGATTTGGATATCATTGTCGTAAATCACAAACTCGGATTCGGCAACGGATTTGTCCTCCCTGCAGGTATGCTGCGCGAACCTTTGTCTGCTCTGGCTAGTGCTGATATCATTGCCCTCAACCTGCAAGCAGGTGATGAAAAGCCGGGAAGCTCCTTGGTTAAGCGCTTGGATGAGTTTCACAAACCATTACTGACAGGCACTTATCAGGTGAGTAGAATTTGCAACACGCAAGGTGAAATAATGGATAACAGCAAAGTCAGAGATGCCAAAATCGCTGCTTTGGCTGCCATAGCAAATCCGGACGGTTTTCTGGATACCCTGCAGCAGATTGGAATTACTCCCATAATAGCTTTTGTATATCCGGATCACTATGCCTTTGCTGACAGGAAAGTCAGGACTGAACTAAAAGCGCGGTTTGAGCAATTAAACCTGGACTGGCTCATCACTACAGAAAAAGATTATGCCAAGCTGTGTCAGTATCCGGAACTGAGCAAGCTGTTATTGATATTGAGCATTGACTTTGTTCCGCTCACAGGACTGGATGAACTGCATAAGCTGCTAGCGCAGACCATCAAAAGCAAAAAAGGATTATAAGGGTTGGATTCGATCCAGGTTGGACTCTTTTTCCTGATTTCATATCTGTTATCGAGAGTTTTTGTAACGCTTAAAATCCCTGAATTGGTCATCTATTACCTATTCGAAAAGAAGCACATCTCCATTCAAAAACTGACCTTGATCCTGCTTGCAGGAACAACCATGATATCGACTATCATTGCCAATATCATTACAGTGCTTACTCTGATGCCCCTTGTTGTGCTGCTGCAAAAAGAACTGAAGACGACAGAAGAATTGAAGCGAAAGTTTAATACATTGTTTCTTTTGGCTGTACTGTGGGGTGCCAATATCGGCGGAATCGGTATGATCACAGGGACAACCACAAACGGGATTCTGTTGGGTCTGTTTGAAATCTATAGTGTGCCCATAGCAAGAGACTTCACATTTTTGTCCTGGGCAGCCTGGGGTTTGCCTTTGGCAGCGATATTATGCGGTTTGGGCTGGTTGATTCTGATGCTGGTATTTAAGCCGGGCAAAATGATGCATAAGGCGGATTTTTCATCAGAGATTAGGGCTGGCGGTATCTCTCGCCACTTTCAGATTGTTGGATTCCGGCTGGCTTTATGTTTTATCCTCGCTGCCTCGGGATTATCCTATTTAATGGGAATCCTGAAAAGTCACCAGATTGAAGTTTTGATAGTTACTTTTATCACCTCAGCTGTCTTTGTCTTCTTGATTTTGGGCTATAAGTGGAAGACAGAAGACGGTGTGCGAAAACCTCTGATCAGATTAAAAGGTGCCTTGCAGGATGTTCCCAAAAAAGGCTTGTTGTGGGTGATTCTGGCTTTTATTATATCATACATACTCTGGCTGGCGGGATTTCATAAACTAATTAATGATTGGTTTACGTTATGGCTGGAGCGGGAACATTCCATATTACTGCTCTATCTCATCTTTGCTTTAGCTACTACCTTTGTTTCAGAGCTGATCAGTAACACAGCCGTGCAGTTCACGATGTTTCTGGTGCTATTTCCCATGACCCGGTATTTCCCTGATTTATCCTGGCAGGGTATGCTTATTATTACTCTGTGCTCATCCTGCGCCTTTATGACACCTCTGGCAACTCCCTCCAATGGGCTAGGATTTGGCACATCAGGTAAGGTCTCACTGCGTTATATGATGTTGGCAGGATTCATTATGAATTTGGTGTGTTCGGGGCTGATAGTGCTTTGGGTCCATTTTGTAGTCCCTCAAACACTGAACTGGTTTTTCTAGCAGATTGAATTATTTACTTGCGACGTAGCAGGTTAAACTGCGCGGCAACTGCAATGGCAGCTGTTTCTGCTCGGAGGATATTGCCTGATAAGGATATGCCGGGTATCTTCTCGGATCTCAGCAATTCAGTTTCTTCTATAGAAAATCCACCCTCCGGTCCAATGATGAAACAATAGTCATTTTCTGCATTCAGTGAATCCAGCCAGACATCAGGTCTTGCTTCAGAAGCAGCCACAGGAATATATCCCAGCTTTCTGATGAATTGCAAAGATATAGTTAATCTGGCGATAGGGTGGATGTTGGGCAGCCAGGGGTTGTCACATTGTTTGATGGCAGCCAGAACAGAGTCTGTAAAACGTTTTTCAGTATTAGCGGAGGGAGTCCTAACCGAGTTTCTTAGCTGTAAAGGGAAAAAATCCTGTGCCCCAAGCTCAGTTGCTTTTTCCATCAGCAATTCATCGTTTTTATTGCGCAACAGACTGAAGGCGATGGCAAAAGCAGGCTTAGGACGTTCAATATAACGGATATCCGTAACATCAATAATAGCCAGTTTATTGCTGAATTCACGCACGATGCCTTTTCCCATCCAACCTTGACCGCTGTTGAGGTTAACTTCATCACCGTGTTTCAGACGCATTACATGAGCCAAATGATGGGATTCAACTGCGTTTAGCACCAGCTTGGTGCTGTTATTGTCAAGCTCAGGCGTGAAAAAGGATGGCATGATTACTTCAGGAAAAATATTCTTTGAGCTTGGATAAAAAGCTCTTTCCCGGTTTCAGTTCGCGCTTGGCGTCAAATTCTTTCAATTTGTGGAAAATATCCATTTCTTCTCGGTTAAGGCGATTAGGCGTCACTACTATAATCTGCACCAACAAATCTCCCTGACCATAACTGGAATGCAGAGTTGGTAAACCCTGACCCTTGAGTCTGAAGACCCTTCCGGATTGGGTTCCTGCCGGTATCTTCATTTTTACAGAAGATTGTAGGGTAGGGACGATAACCTCGTCTCCCAGGGCAGCTTGGGAAAATGAGACAGGATATTGAATATGCAAATCTCTTCCATCCCTTTGAAACAGGTCATCCTGCTTTTCATGTATGAGGACAAGGATATCACCTCTGGTGCCGCCTCTCGGTCCTACATTTCCCTGACCGCGAAGGCGTATATATTGTCCTTCTTCTACTCCGGCAGGGATTTTAACCATGATTTCATTGACCTTGCCCATTCTGCCTTCTCCATAACATTTGGAGCAGCGGTTCTTAATAGTTTTGCCTTCTCCATGGCAGGAAGGGCATTCAGACACAGTCTGCATCTGACCGAAAAGGGATTGCCTGATTTGACGCACCTGACCGGTTCCCCGGCATTGAGTGCAGCTTTCTGCTTTACCATCTGCACTGCCGGAACCTCCGCATTTATCGCAGGCTTCTTTCACGCCTATCTTTATTTTTTTCTCTGTGCCTGTGGCGATGTCTTTGAGAGCTAATGACAACTCGATCTGCAGGTCCTCACCACGGTTGCTTTGTTGCCTGCTCCTGCCTCCTCCAAATCCTCCTCCGAAAAAGGTTTCAAAGATACTGCTGAATCCCCCGCCAAAGATGTCATTCAGGTCATCAAAATGCGTGAAATTACCCCAGTCAAATCCATGTCCGCCAAAGGCATTCTCCATTCCTGCATGACCGTATTGGTCATAGACCTTTTTTTTATCGGGGTCGGAAAGTACTTCATAAGCTTCACTGGCTTCTTTGAACTTTTCTTCGGCTGCTTTGTCATCCGGATTCTTATCTGGATGAAACTGCATTGCCAGCTTGCGATATGCTTTTTTTATGGTGGAGTCATCGGCATTCTTGTCTACTCCCAGCACTTCATAGTAATCACGTTTATACGCCATTTAAACTCCTTAAATTATAACACAAAGAGCACGAAGTATCTGCCCGGAAAAAGGCTCTTCATACCCAATTCTGAACAATCCCCGGTTCTGTGATAACCCTAATCTCCTTCAGGTAACTAATTACTTTAACAATAATTATCTTCGTGTTCTTTGTGTTTATTTGACTTACTTTTTCTTATCGTCGTCGACCACTTCGAAATCAGCGTCAATGGGACCATTTTCCTTCTTGGGTTCTTCCTGCTGATTCTGAGCGAAATCTTCCGGATTAAAACCTTGTGCATTGGGATTAAAGCCTGCGCCTGCTCCGCCTTGTTGTTGCTGATTCTGGGCATAGATGATTTCTCCCAGTTTCTGGGCTTTTTTCATCAGGTTTTCTTTTGTAGCGTCAAGTTCTGCTTTATCTGCAGCTTTATCATGTTTTTCCCTGGCTTCTTTCAGAGCTTCTTCCAGAGCTGATTTTTCTTCGGGAGATATCTTGTCACCGTGTTCTGAGAGCGCTTTTTCAGTTGAGAAGATAAGTGTGTCCAATTCGTTCTTGGCTGTGATGAATTCCTGTCTTTGTTTATCTTCGTCTGCGTGCATTTCAGCATCTTTAATCATGCGGTCGATATCATCCTTGCTCAGGTTTCCGGCGCGGTCGATAACTATGGATTGTTCCTTGCCTGTTCCCTTGTCCTTGGCAGAGACATGTAAAAGTCCATTGGCATCGATGTCAAAGGTCACTTCGATTTGCGGAATGCCTCTGGGAGCAGGTGGAATTCCCACCAGGTCAAATCTGCCCAGGGATTTGTTATCCGTAGCCATGGGTCTTTCGCCCTGCAATACGTGGATTGTAACTGCGGTCTGATTGTCTGCAGCCGTAGAGAAAACCTGGCTTTTCTTGGTAGGGATGGTGGTATTTCTTTCTATCAGTGAGGTCATCACTCCACCCAAAGTCTCAATTCCCAGAGATAGGGGCGTTACATCCAGCAACAACACATCGCTTACCTTCTCGTCTCCACTCAGGATTGCACCTTGAATGGAAGCGCCGATGGCGACCACTTCATCCGGATTGAGTGAATAGTTGGGCTTTTTACCAAAGAACTTTTCCACGGCATCCTGGACAGCCGGTATGCGAGTGCTGCCACCCACCATCAGGACTTCATTAATCTCTGATGTGCTTAGTTTGGCATCCTGAAGCGCTCTTTGGCACGGTCCCATGCTTCTTTCCACGAGGTCGGCGGTCAGACGGTTAAATTCGCTTCTGGTCAGGTCAAGGCTGAGGTGTTTGGGACCTGTGGCATCGGCTGTGATAAAGGGTAGGTTGATATTGGTTGTCTGCGTTCCGGAAAGCTCAATCTTGGCTTTCTCAGCGGCTTCCTTCAGTCTCTGCATCGCCATGGCATCCTTGGAAAGGTCCATGCCTTCTGTCTTTTTAAACTGCTCCAATATCCAGTCTATAACTCTTTTATCAAAGTCATCGCCTCCCAGGTGGGTGTCACCATTGGTGGAAAGCACTTCCACCACGCCGTCGGAGATATCGAGGATAGAGATGTCAAAGGTGCCTCCGCCCAGGTCATAGACAGCCACTTTCTGTTCTTTCTTGTTTTCCATGCCATATGCCAGGGCTGCCGCTGTAGGCTCATTTATAATGCGTTTAACATCGAGTCCGGCTATGCGACCTGCGTCTTTGGTTGCCTGACGCTGGTCATCATTGAAATAAGCAGGAACTGTGATTACGGCTTCCGTTACTTTGGTGCCCAGATATGCTTCTGCGGTTTCCTTCATCTTGGTCAGTATCATGGCACTGATTTCCTGTGGAGTAAAGTCTTTTGCTCTACATCGACATGCACTGCAGCCTGACCTTTTAGTCCTGAAACGACCTTGAAGGGAACCTGGCTGATTTCGTTGGGGACTTCATTGTTGGCGCGCCCCATGAAGCGCTTGATTGAATAGACGGTATTATGAGGATTGGTCACCGCCTGCCTTTTTGCAAGCTGACCAACCAGTCTCTGACCATCTTTGGTAAAGGCGACGACGGATGGTGTTGTCCTGCCGCCTTCTGCGTTTTGGATAACTACCGGCTTACCGCCTTCCACGACGGCTACGCACGAGTTAGTTGTTCCAAGGTCTATTCCTATAATCTTTCCCATGGTATTCCTCCATTTATTACTTTTTTTTATTTATCTTGTTCAAAAGTGTTTTTCAGTCCGCTGGAAACTGCCACTCTGGCAGGGCGGATGAGCTTATCATTCATCAGGTATCCGTTTTGAATAACGGCTGCTACAATTCCCTCCTCATAATCAGAAGGGATATGTGTCAAAGCTTCATTCAGATTGGGGTCAAATTCTTCGCCCACTGCTTCGATGCGTTTCACTCCTTCGCGTTCCAGAGCGCTTTTGAGCTGCTGGTCAATCAGGATTATGCCTTTGACAAAGCTGTCTTCCTTCTGTTCTGGATTCAGTTGCATCAGAGCCCGGTCAAAATTGTCCCAGACATCGCAAATAGAAAGTGCCAGCTTTTCCGAAGCCCGTTTTATCCAGTCTGATTTCTCTTCCTGCGAACGTCTTCTATAATTGTCAAAATCTGCCATTGAACGCAGATATTTATCTTTCCAGTCTGCAATTTCAGCTTCCAGAGTCCGGGCTTTTTCACGGATGGACGTAATCTCATCCGGCTCAGCCTGAGCCTGTTCCGGGTTGTCATCCTGAAGCTGCCGGAGCATCTCTTCCGTTTCCTTTTCCATCAGTTCTTCTTTGTTCTTTTTCTTGGACATCTATCCCTCATAATTCTTATATTTTTAATTGTGCTTCACCATCATGCCGCGTTTGGTGGTCTGGGTAATGGTCCTCGCCACATCCCTAACCAACGGTATCAGCTTGCGGTATTCTGCTCTGACCGGTGCCACAATCCCCAGATAGCCGGGTATCTCATAGATTTCATAGCGGGCGTATATCACGGCAAATCTCTGCCAGTTCGATTCCAAAAGCTGGTCGCCCATGATGACGGTCACTTCCTTTTTGCTATCGGCAGAACGCATCAGATTGAGGATTTGATCCTGTCTCTGAATCAGGTGCATAAAATTAAGGACTTCTTCCCTGTTGTTAAATTCCGGCTGCTCCAAAAACCTGATGCTCCCGTCAAAGTGGATAAAGAAACCGGATATCTCGATAAATGCCTGGTGCAGCTCACGCAGGAACTGTCTCAGAAGCGGGCTTTCCTGTTCGACATTTTCGCGCATTTCCACCAGGTATTTATTGGCAATGTCATAGATTCGCAAGCCCACCAGCTCGTCATTAAGGTAGCGAACCAGCTTTTTGAGCTGAGCTTCCGTAATGTCATATTCGCATTTGGTTATGACTGTCTTATCCAATCCGCTGTCCAGACTCATCACAAACAGGAATTTATTGGGTTCGATGCGAAAGACCTCCAGCTTGCTCAGATAACCCGAAGAAACCTCCGGTTCAGCCACAAAGCTCAACTGGTCAGTCTCTTTGGCTAAAAGCTGCATGATATGATGCAAAGCGCGCGGAGTATCTTTGTAATTACGGATTAAGAGCTCCCGCAAAAGCGCCATGTCACCAAAAGTCGTCTGACTGTGCTGTGCTTCTATGGTTTGCAGATATTGCCTGTAGCCGTGCAGTGTGGGAATCCTGCCTGCGGAAGTATGCGGCTGTTGGATCAGATTCATCTCTTCCAGCTTGAATAAATCAATTCTGAGCGTGGCAGGACTCACCTGAGTCAGATATTTCTCATTCAAAATCCGGGAAGAAACCGCCTCATTAGTCAGGATATATTCATCTACCAACGCACAAAGCGTCTCTTTCAGTCTTAATTCGTTCTTTTTCATAATTACCTGTTTATATATTAGATAAGCCTTAATATCTGAAGTAAATTCTAATCTGCTTTGCTCAACTTTCAGCAATCCGTCACATCTCTTGCTAACCTATAGAACAAAATAAATCTAGCTGTAAAATTGTCAATCAAAATCTTTGACTGCTAATTTCTTTTTTCGGGATTCAAGGTATACAATCCCAAACTGCTTGTGTTCTATGACTACGGATGATTCTCCGGGCGGAATCGCTATGTTGTTATCAAAGCAGCGTCGCAGTGTGGAGAGGGTTTTAAGAGGCTAAGTCTCTGCAGACTCTCTGCAGACTCTCAGCGTGATTTTGGAAAGAATAGGGGTAACCAAAGGGGAGAGTAATTAGTTGAGGAGCATAAAGAGGCAGACAAAAAAAAATCAGGGAGAGGGGGGAAGCTCTCCCTGTGATAAAAATGCATCAGTCTCAAACAATCCCTGTTATAACTTTGCAACTGACTGAAACCCGTTCCCCCGGTTTGCCGGTTGCTTTACTGAACAATGTTTGATGGCTTGCGACGTCAGCCAAATCAAAACCAAAGATAACTATGTATAGTGCAACATCCGTTCCAATTTTCTGTTTGTCATACTCAGAATTATCAGAAGACTGCTTGCCCGGATAGATTTATTCCAGACCGGATTTCCACAGGACATAACCCACAGTGTCTGCATAAGAACGCAGAAACCGGTATCTGTCCGCCTGACCTGTATGCCCTTCATCCCGGTTGATTCTGAGGATTACGGGATTTGCTCCAGTATTGGCTTTCCGTAGTCTGGCAGCCCACTTCACTGCCTCCCAATATCCCACCCTTGTATCGTTCCAGGCGCAGTTGATGAGGATAGTGGGGTAGGGATGGGGCAGAACGTTGTCAACCGGACTGTAGGACAACATATATGCGAAATAAACGGAATCAGCGGGATTACCCCATTCCTCATATTCCTGAATGGTGAGTGGCAGAGAGGAATCCAGCATTGTCTGCATCAAATCGACAAAAGGGACATCCGCTATGACCAGGGCGCATTTGTCATAGGCAAGGTTGGCAACAGCACCCATCAGCAATCCGCCGGCGCTGCCGCCTTCTATTATTAGTTGCGTGGGGGTGGTGATGCCCTGTTCAATCAGAAAATCCATGCAGTCAATGAAATCATAAAAAGTGTTCTTCTTATTGAGCAGCCTGCCTCCATCATACCAGGCTTGACCGAATTCACCTCCTCCTCTGACCAAAGCAGTTGCCAGGATGACACCTCTATCCAGATAAGAGAGGTTGGTGGAGCTGAAATAGGGGTCTTCGCAATCTCCATAAGCACCGTAGGCATAGAGTTTGAGGGGATTGGGAGCACTCAGGTCAAGGTCTGTGCGAAAAGTCAGGCGCAGGGGGATGAAGGTTCCATCGCGTGCTATCACTTTGACCATAATGGAAGAATAGTTCCCGGGGTCAAACTCTCCGGCGGGAAGATAAGTGCGGATAAGCTCGGATTTGTGGGAACCGAAATCAAATCTGTAGATGGCTGGCGGAGATATCTCATTTTCCGCCTGATAATAAAAAAACTTGGAGTTGGGAGAAGGATTGACCCAAAAACCAAGGTCAGAAGGGGCTTCGGTCATGATTGTGTCCTGAACGGCTCCACTGGTCATATCTGCCGTGAACAAGCATTCGGAACCACCCTTGCGCTGCAGAACGACCAGATGGTCAGCCATGAGCAGAAAGCTCTCAATCGGACTCCCCGAACTGCCTTGATATAAAAGCGAACATTTTTCAATCGAAGAACTGTCCTGACCACAGACAAGGATGTCATAATCAGGCTGAAAGAGGTTTGACCGCAGATAAAACTTGCCCTGAAAATAATCGGTGTCATAATTATGGTGTTCGCGGCGGGGCAGAAGACAGGTAAAGTCATTATCATAACCGTCAGCCGGCAGCCAATGCGTTTCTGAGGCGTCCTTACTGGAGCAGGATAACAGAAGCATGGTTTCATCGCAATTGGCATACACGCCGATGTCCCAGCCGGGGTCAGATTCCTGATACAGGATTTTCCGCTTGCCGGTCTTGAAATTCCATCTCAGGGCTGTATCAGTCTGCATCCTATCGTTCACAAGGGTCAGGATGAGGGTTTTGCTATCCGCCATCCACTGCGCTTCGCTGACGTTGGAAAAGTCGGTTTTCCTTGTCTTGCCCGTTTTCAGGTCCTTAATAAAAAGACTGTATAGCTCAGAGCCATCCTCATCAACGCTGTAAGCCAGATACCTCTGGTCGGGAGAGATGGAAAAAGTGCCGACAGCAAAGAATTCTTTGTCTATAGAAAGAACGTTTTCGTCCAGAATGACCTGTTCGGGACTGCTTAATTCTGTTTGTTTACGGCAATGGATGGTATAGGCTTTGCCGGCTTCAGTCCTGGTGTAATACCAATAGCCGCGGTAGAAATAGGGCTGGCTGATTTCAGAGGGGACCAGCCGGGAGACAAACTCATTATATACCACGGCAGTTAAGGCAGCGGAAGGATTGAGCATGATATCAGCATAGGCAATTTCCTGTCTGAGATAATCCGCAACCAGGGGATTATCCCTGTCCTTAAGCCAACCATAATCATTCCTCAGCCAAATATTGTGCACAAGGACAGAATCAGGTAAAGCAGGTGCCAAAGGTGGTTCAATCACCTCTGCCGTTAAACCTGCAAGGCAGACCAGCCAGAAAGCCAGAGTCAGGATTTTCGTTAGTTTCATGGCACCTATCTGTTTTCAGGAATGAGCTTTGTGTCAAGTGTAAAAAGTAATGCTGTTGTAAGAGAAAGAGATAATTTCTATTTCTTGAGATGTAAATCAGTTTGGTATCATGCTTTGACAGATTAGATTGTAATTGGAGACCAAGAAACTTTGATTGACACGGATTGGGAGTCAACAAAACTGGCTTGAGCAGTTCTTTACAAGTATATATGGGGGTGACCTGGTTTCGACAGGGAATCAGGGGTCGGGTGATGCATGCCGGATATGTCGCCTATCCCGTATCGATGGCGGCAAAAAAACAAATAACAACAATAACTTCGCTTTAGCTGCTTAACCGCAGTTAACGTCCGCTTTCTTCGTGTCCGCGGGAGAAAACCGGGCGTCATAACAGCCGGACTGCTCCGGGGGTGATGTCTATACCCTCCGGCTAAGACCATAGGCTGGGCTTTGGATGGTCTGATTATCGTCCTCTCCAAAGCTGAGACTTAACGATAACTAAGCATGTAGATTCAGACGGCAACGGTTCTTTGGACGCGGGTTCGACTCCCGCCACCTCCACCATAGACAATTGAGAATTGAGAATTGAGGATTGAGAATTGAGCATTATTGGTTTCCATTACAGAAAAGCAAGAATTCATGGTATTGATAAAAGCTTTGCTGCATGGGAAAAATTGAGTAGAGACAACATACACCCAACAAATTTAGGCGCAGATTAAACTTATGCTGATAACCTCACTGGTCCTGTTGACCCTGATTCTGATGGCGAGTATCTTCCACAAGGTAAATGTCCCCGTAATCATATTGTCCTTGGCAATCGGGATTATCTTTGGCAGTGACGTGACCGGAATTATCTATTTTGACGACGCTGTTCTGGCAAAGCAGATAGCCAATATCGCACTGATGATAATCCTCTTTATCGGAGGATTCGGGACCAAAAAACAAAGCCTGAAATCAGTGCTCAAACCTGTCGCTCTGCTGTCAACAATCGGCGTCATCATGACCGCAGTAATCACCGGAGTGGTTTTTCATATGGTCTCAGGCTGGGCATGGCTGAGTGCACTTCTGATAGGCGCTATCCTCTCCTCTACGGATGCGGCGGCAGTATTTTCCATCCTCAAAAACCGTCCCATCGAACCCAAAATCAAGACCCTGACAGAACTGGAATCCGTTGCCAATGACCCTATGGCAGTAGTTTCCACCCTGTTTGTGATTAGTCTGATGATGGGAGGTCAGGTTGATACCTTAAGCTCGATTCTGAGTTTTGCTTGGCAGATGTTGGGTGGAGTCGGGATTGGAATCCTGATAGGCTATCTTGCAGTCTATACATTTCACAGGATACGCCAAAACGAATCAGAATTTTTCTATGTCTATCTGATAGCTGTCATTCTGTTTAGCTATAGCATTGCAGATTTGTGCCGAGCCAGCGGTATGCTGGCTACATTCTTTACCGGTCTGGTCATGGGCAATAAAAACATCCCTTACAAAAAAGGATTGCTCGCTTTCAACAACACGCTTTCTTTCATCACTAACATCGGCTTGTTCATATTGCTCGGGCTGCTGGTCTTTCCGCGGCAATTCAGTTTGATCTGGGACAAGGGTGTGCTCATTTTCCTGATCATTACTTTGATATCCAGACCTGTAACTGTGTTTATTATCACGCTAATCTGCAAACTCAGACTCAAAGAAAAGCTGTTTCTGTCCGCTGTGGGCATCAGAGGCGCTGTGCCAATCGTTTTGGCAACATATCCCGCCGCCATGGGACTCGATCCCAAGCATGAGATATTCAATATTGTTTTCTTCACGGTGGTTCTGTCCATGCTGTTCCAGGGCACTACCATAGTCTGGCTGGCAGAGAAATTCAAACTCGTCACCAAGGCTAAGAACGCTGTTGCCAAGACCCTTGAGCTCGTGACAGTGCAGGATACAAACTATGAAATCATCGAAGTCTATATCGATGAAGATGTTTACGAAGGGTCTTGCCTGATCTCTGAATTAAAACTACCG
>DAHVPA010000160.1 GCA_027318525.1 Candidatus Cloacimonadota bacterium
TGCCTGATTCTGCCATCCGCTTTGGCTTGCTCCAGAAAGTCGATTGCACCCAGTTTGAGTAGTTCTTTCCAGCGTTTACCGTTCAGGGCATGCATCAGGTAATAATCAATGTATGTTGTTCCCAGCTTTTCCAGTTGCCTGTTCAGATAGTCGTCCATATCGGCACGGGTTTTAATCAGCCAGGTGGGAAGCTTGGTAGCGACAAAAACACTCTTGCGGTCGATTTGTTGCAGGAATTTCCCAAGCATTGGTTCGCTCTGTTCGCTGTGATAACCCCAGGCTGTGTCGAAGTAGTTTACGCCTTTCTGATGTGCATAGTGCAGCATCTCCAATGTCTTGACTTCATCAATTTTGTGTTCGGCGTCCACCGGCAGGCGCATCAGACCAAATCCGAGCGCAGATAGTTTTTCCCTGCCGCAGGGCATTTTCCTGTATTGCATGATTATTGTTCTCCGTTATTGTTTTACTGCTACGATCCTGTAAAAACAGCTATCCGTCTGCTGTTGCACAGGTATCTGCCAATCTGTATTTATCGTTTCTCCCAGAGTCGTGTAAGAGATAAAATCCGGATAAGCTGAGCTTTCCAGTCTGTAATGCGAGACAGTGACGGGATTGCCCAGTTCACTAATGGTAACCTGACTCCAGCGCAGCATCAAACCACCCGGTTCCGGTAATATCTGCACCGACTGCACAACAGGCAACCCAAGTATGTAAAAGAACGGAAGCTCTGCTGTGGCATAACTGATCAGGTCGTCACTACAGGTAAACACTGCAGTCGTATTGTCATATTCATTAAGCTGTCCCGTCAGGTCTGCCGTTCTGTAAATCACGCTTTGTGTATGGTCAAAACTTTGCGGGAAAAGCTGAAAGCTTTGTCCTCCGGGTATCGAGACAGAAGCATCCAGAGGAAAATTGCCCTGAGCATCAGTATAACTTACTTCGAACCAAACACTACCTGCGCTGTTATGCAAGACAGGATTGGACAGCACGGGTGCCTGATTGCCCACAGGATTATATGACAACTGAACGGGATGGATTTTTCCTCCCAAGGTTTGGTCCTGGGTAACGGTCTCAAACGGGATTACTGTAGTTCTACTGGTCAGGCAGGCAAAGCCGAAGGAAGGCGCGACAGGATTATACCACGCAGCAAAATCATCATCCGCCAAGAGGTCTGCTATGTTGCAGCTCATGGTCAGCAGGTTGTTGGTCGCATCGATACTGGAATCGATGTTCCCGATGCGGATGAGGTCATCCGTTCCGGTTCCCGTGATTTTATACAAACCGGGTGTAATCCCTCCCAGGGGCACATTCATATAGTTAAAAGCCCAGACCACGACATTGGGGTCAGCAGGGTCAGCTCCCGGTGGTGCAATTACGCACATATAGGAAAAATATGTGGTGCCGAAATTGATGCTGGTGGGAAATCCTCCACCCCTGTTCTGCATAGCTGCATAAAACTTGGTGCCGGAAAAGGAAAACATCTCCCGTGTGATATCCATGTAATTGGTCAAAGCCATATCCTGCGGGTCGGTATTAACTGTCGTAAGCTGATTAAAAGCAGGCAGCCCGGTGCCGGTATAGGGCAATGGCACCACGTTCAAATGGCTGCCAACGGCTTGGAGCTTGAGTCCCAGATTACGTCCCTGAGATGGGGTCGGGAACATTCCTTGGTAAGTGTCCGTCTGCTCATTCTGCAGAATCTGCTGGGTTGTTACAACTGAAGTGCCGTTATGATAGAGGATTTCGTTGGTGGTGATGTTATCAACGCTGATTTCATTCCTTAGATAGCACTGTCCGGCAGCAGTCATTCCACTGAACCTGATATTCTGCCAGGGGCCGATGCTGACCGCTCCCAGTGCTGTTGTTGCAAACGCCATTACTGCGAGCTGCCTGAACATCATCAGCCTCCTTTGCGCATGAAGAACCACCACAACGCCAGCATTACGGGACGGCTGGGCGGATTGGTGATATTGCGTTTTATCTCTTCCAGTGATATGATGCGTATGTTATGCACGTCGAAAACATCTTCGCCCCGCATGGCTGCGAGTTTATTATAACGGTCGTCATAGATTTCATAATCGCGGATGGTTCCGATTTTACGGCTGTGCGCATCGTAGATATCAGAACCCTTCACCGTTGCCAGCTTCTGACCGCGGTAGTCGTAAAAGTCATTGCCTATCATCTTGTAATCAGCCATGCTCGCCTTCTTTATGCCATCCTGAGGTGCAGCAAATCTGCCTTACTCCAGACTGAAAATCGACAGGAACGGCTGAGGGAATGCTTCGTCAACTTTCACAGGTTTTCCCGTTCCCATGTCCTGCAAAATCTTCTTGCCGGTCTTTTGATTAAAGGCTCCTGTCAGGATAAATCCGTCTTTGCCGTATGCCTGAATACCTCTGGCAAATTCCTGTTCTGCCAGGAAAAAGGTTACTGCCGGAGCTGATTCGGTCAAATCCGGTTTTATCTCAGTCAGCATCAGAGCTTGTTTTTTGTTGAGCAGAGCGGTTCTGAACATATATGTCTTGCTGTTTGTGTTCTGGACGTCGAAAGTTATGTTGCCTTCCACTTCTTTGGCAGCAATCTTACCGTTGTCATATTCAATCGCCACCAGCTTGGAAGCACCTTTGGCATCGTCTGTAAACCACGACCAACTGAGGAATATTGTATTCCCTGCCGCCTTGGTATTATAGACCTGATAACCAGCCAGCTTGGGTATTGCCAATTCGAAAGTCTTATACACGGGAGTCGGGTCAAAAACAGAAAGGTCGATTCTGGCTGTAGTCAGGCTTTTATCGTCAGCGCTGAAGTACCAAAGGATGTTGCCATCCATGTCATAATGGTCAAAGTTGCGCACCAGCAGGCGCTTGCGTTCAGGCTGCATGGTATCGGTTTTGATATCATACATGATGATGTCGTTTTCGGGACTGGAACCCACCACGCGTAGCCTGCCGTCGTAAACTGAAACATCTGCAAGATAGATAAAGCGGAGTCCCGGATTGTATTCATTCTGGATTTTCAGGGTTTTGTCAACTCTGATAATGTGCAGTAATGTGTCTTGAATGCCTACCAGATAGAGGTCTTTGTTAAATGCCAGGTGACGGTAGGAAGCCCTTTTGCCGTCTTGTTTCAGAACAAGGCTGTCGCGGACAGCTTTATTCGTCTGGTCGATTGCATACACAGTCGTGAATGCCTGGCGTTCCTTACCGGTCAGATAGTTGGTTTCCACCGGAAAATAAATCATCTGTTCCAAACTAAGCGGTTTTCCCGCCAGCGGCACTGTGGAGATTTCTGCTCCGGGAACGGGTGCATTGGTAAATTTATAACAAGCTGTCAGCTCTCTGGCAGGCTGTGAAAAATAGCTTACTCCATTACTGGTAAAGACTTTTTGCCCGGCACAACCGGTCAGCAAAATCAAGGCAATCAATACTGCGGGAAAGTATCGCATGTTTCCTCCTGTGCGTTTTGACATTATCCGCTTCAGGACAGGTTTTTGTCAACAGGATTTTGCACAGGTCTTTCCGGATGCAGTTTAAGCAGGTGCCGGGTAAAAGGATATCCCCTTCATCGGGATTGTCCATTTTGGGCTCTATCCTCTTCAAAATTTCCCTCCTTGCTTTAACCTATCTTAAAAGCTAAAGTATATCAAAAGCAGATCAAAAGGAAATCAAATGTATATCAAATGTATTCAGGAATACTTTTAATATACTTTAGAAATGCTTTTGATATAGATTGGGTATCCTTTTCCATTTAAGGGGAGGGTGATCCGGGATTGGGGATAAAACAATGCTGATGCACAGCTGAATAAATTTTGCTTGACTAAATGAACCCTGTCCGATTGTATTTGAGTTTAAGGCAGAAATGCAAAAAGGAGCCAAAGTCAAGATGGCGATAATATTGAAAACCACCAAGGTCATAGAAGCTCAACTGGACCAGTTCCTGGATATCCTGGGCGATACAGCCCTGCTGTATCAGAAAGGGATTGAGGACTTTATGTTTGAACGGTTTGAGCAGTTTGAAGACAGGCTGGCTCAAATCCGCGAAAATGAACACAAGGCAGATGACCTCAGAGTCCATATAGAAAGGTTTTTATATGAGCACACCCTGATTCCGGAGAACAGGGGTGATGTGCTCGCCATCCTGGAAAACACGGACGAAGTCATTGATAATATCAAGGACTCAATTCTGCAGTTTTCGATAGAAATGCCCCAAATCCCGCACGAACTGGACGACCTCTTTGTCCAGACTGCCAAAGCTTCCGTGGAATCAGTGGAAAATCTCGCCATGGCGGTGCGTTCCTTCTTCCGTGACCTCTCTGCCGTGAATAATTATATTCACAAGGTTTATTTCTTTGAACGTGAAGCTGACCAACTGGGTGAAAAGCTGCGGCGGCTGATTTTCAGCCTGGGGATTGACCTGGCACACAAGAACCAGCTCAAGAACTTCGGCATCCACGTGGAGAAGATATCGGACTATGCACAGGCGGTCTGCGACAGATTAGCCATCTATACCATCAAACGCCAGCTCTGATTTTACAGGCAAGTCCTGAACGGGCAGAAAGCCTTTGAGGGCATACTTGTAG
>DAHVPA010000161.1 GCA_027318525.1 Candidatus Cloacimonadota bacterium
CGGAAGACCTTGGTGGTGCCGTCGTCCATCTTGATGGGGATACTGACGTGATATTCGCGCATAGGGTTGCGCAAAAGTTCGCGGGTTGCTTCATCCAGTTCCAGGATGTCTGCAACACGGTCAAATTGTTCCTGAGCCATTTTGAAGGCGTTGAAATTGGTTGCCATGTTTTCACCTCATAATTTTTAGTCTGATACCATCTTATAAGGCGATAAACGTTCCAATTCCCGGCGGTTGCTTTTCTATACCTCTAACTGACTATATAAGCTTAAGTTAGGTTGTATAGACAGACACTTTGGCAAAGGGGAAGAAGATTAATTAAATGGGTAATAATTACCCAGTGGGGAGATATGCCTCAATTTATTGCCGGGAAAAAAACCGGAATTGCAGTGTTAGCGGATTATCTTGACGGAACTGTGCTCGAAGGCGTAAATCAGGGCTTGCAGCCTGATGCGGTGCTTGTGCTCGGGATTCTTGCAGAAAACAAGGTGTTCCCCATCGATTTCGACAGTAAAACCCCGCAGACGCAGGTTTTTCATGTAGCGTTTGATGTCCGGGTGAATTATATCCCGGTCAGCCATTACTGATTATCCGGTGTAACGGAATGTTTCAGCTTGGTGCGTAAGGTTTTTCGGTCGATACCCAGGATGGCAGCCGCCTTGGTCAGATTGCCGCGGGTGGCTTCCACCACCTGAGCCAGGTATTCGGCTTCCACTTCCGCCAGACTGCGCAGATCACCTCCAGCCACTTTGACGGGAACGCTTCTGACGTAGGCAGGCAGATCTGAAGGATGGATGATGTCGCTGTCAGAAACGACTATCAGCCTCTGGATGATGTTTTCCAGCTCACGGACATTGCCCGGGAAATCGTAGTTGAGCAGCATTTCCAGAGTGTCTTCCGTAAATTGTGGGGCATTTTTCCCCGCTTCTCGAGCGTAACGTCCGCTGAAGTGATTGACCAGATAGACGATATCGTCTTTGCGGTTGCGCAGGGGAGGGATATCGACAGTCACGATATTGAGTCGGTAAAACAGGTCTTCCCTGAAGGCGCCGGCTTCAACCAGACGCTGCAGGTTTTTATTGGTGGCGGCGATGATTCTGATATCAACGGGGATGGGTTTACGTGAACCGACCAGGGTGACTTCCTTTTCCTGAATGACGCGCAACAGCTTGACCTGCATGTTGAGGCTCATTTCACTCACCTCATCCAGAAAGATGGAGCCGCCATTGGCAGTCTGGAAAAATCCGGCTCGGGTGGCGACAGCTCCCGTAAAAGCACCTTTGGTATATCCGAAAAGCTCGCTTTCAATCAGTTCATTGGGGATGGCTGAGCAATTGACGGTAACAAAAGGAGCGCTGCTGCGTTTGCTTTGATAATGGATGGCGCGTGCGACGAGCTCCTTTCCTGTGCCGCTTTCGCCTGTAATCAGAACAGTAGCGTTGGAACAGGCGGCTTTCTTGATGAGGTCAAAAACGTTGTGCATTTCCGCCGATTGACCAACCAAACCAAAGGAAGCTGTGAGTGCCAAATCAGCCGGGGTAAGGGACTTGCGCTTGCGGACCTTGTGGATGAGCTTGGCGACAGCAGTGGCAAGTTCCTCATCAGTAAAAGGTTTGGGCAGATATTCATCGACACCGGTCTTGATGGCTTGGACAGCGCTTTCGATGCTGGCGTAGCCAGTAATCATCATTATGCCCAGTCCGGGATGCTCGGCATGGATGTATTTGACCAGTTCCAGTCCGTCATTGACGGGCATTTTCCAGTCCGTTATCACGATTTCAGGTTCGATGCTGTCCAACAGATCCAGCGCCTGATGCACGTTTCCTGCAGTGTAAACCGTGTGCCCCGCCAGTTCCAGATTGCGCCTGACCAGTTCCAAGGTATCGGGAGAATCGTCCACAGCAAGGATGGTGGCAGTGTCACGCAGGCAGGATGAAGTCTCGGGGTTCATTTCGCTTTTCCTTTGCGTTCGGATTTGGGTTTGGCAGGCAGGCTGACTGTGAAGCGGGTGCCTTTGCCTGGTTTGCTTTGCACAGCTATGTTGCCCTGATGCGAATCAATAATGCCGTGCACGACGGAAAGTCCCAATCCAGTGCCGACTCCCACCGGTTTGGTTGTGTAAAAAGGCAGGAATATCTTGTCCAACTCTTCGGAGGGAATGCCGTTGCCGCTATCTGTAACTTCAAGCTGGATTATGCCATTCTGATAGGAGGTGCTAACGAGCAGTTTCCCGCCTTGGGGCATCGCTTGTAGGGCATTTACGCATAGGTTGGTCACCACTTGTGAGAGCTGGGAAGCATCTGCCAAAAAGGACGGCAATTCCGGGCTAAGCTCCGTCTGTAATATGACCCTGCCCTGCTCCAGGCGGCTTTTGAGCAAATCAAGCGTGTCGGTGATAACTTTATTGAGAGAAACTTCGCTTTTCTGAGTAGGCATCTGCCGCGCAAACAGAAGCAGCTTGCGGACTATTTCCCGGGCTTGCAGGGAAGAACGCACAATCCGCTCCAAATCAGCCACTTGAGCCGGTTCTTTCACTGTTTTAAGCAGTAGTTGGGCATAACCCAGGATATTAGCCAGAGGGTCATTCAGTTCATGCGCAATCCCGGAACCAAGCTGACCGACTGTTGCCAGTCTGTCGGCATGGCGGAGCTGTTCTTCCATTGCCAGTCTGTCCTGCTTGTGGCGGATGCGCTCATAGATGAGGGAAACCTTTTGGGCAATGATATCAAGCAGTTTTTGTTCTTCCTGCAGAAAGTGCATGGGCTCGGCAGAGCTTTCTGGGGTTGGGTAAAAGACGCTTAAAGTGCCCAATTTTTCACCATTGAGGATAATCCCGCTTTCCAGTTTATTATGCGTCACAGCCAGATTTGCCGAAGCATATTCCAGCTTTCCGGCAGACAGCAGAGCAGAAGCTGATTCAGGAAATTGAAAAGCCCGGGGAATATGGTCGATTATTTTTGAAAGCAGCGTTTCCGGTTCATCCGATCCCTCCTGATAGATTTGCCCGATGTCATACAGGCAGCTCAGTTCTTTGATGCGTTCATTGAGTGCATACAGCGAACGGCGAAACTTGAGCGCAATGGAAAAGCTGCTCATCAACTCTTCATAAGAAGGGATATCGTGCGGTTCGAGGAAGTTTTTGGTCTTGCTATACAGCAATAGCAAGCCGGGAGGATTTTCCGGAACACTGAAAGGCAGCAGCAAAGCAGAAGCAAAACCCGCCCCATCCAGCCGAACCAGCTTTTCTCCACCCTTGTCCTTGAGCTTGACACCCAAACCGGCATCATCGATATAGCGGCTGTTCAGAGAATACTCATATTGCAGAAAAGGCTCATACCTCTTGCGGAAAAGGTCTTTACAGATCTCCTCCAGACCTTTTCCCTCCGGCAGGATGGGAATGCTGTTGCCCTCGGCATCAGTCTGAAACTGCACTTCCTCAAACTTTGCCGTGTTGCCGAAATCGGTGTGCCAACGGTATTGCAAGTCCGCATCAAAAGCGCGGATTTCCAGAGCATCGCAACCGGAAAGCAGCTTAAACTGATTCCCCACTGCCTGCAGAAAACGCAATCTGCTTAGGGACAGCGAAGACAGCTCGATAAAGATGCGCTCGCTCTCCATAAAAGGATTAGCTTTGCTGCTGCGTTTCTTTGGACTTTGCATGGATGGCTGCTACTGTTTCTTTTCCAGCTTTGCCCAGGTGTCTTTCAGCGTGACTATTCTGTTGAAGACAGGCTTATCCGGGGTGCTGTCCGTATCCTTGATGAAATAACCCAGCCTCAGGAACTGGAAGCGTTCGCCGGCAGGGACATCCTTCAGCATGGGTTCGGCATAAGCTGTGACAGTGACCAGTGAATCTGGATTGAGGTAATCCAGCCAGGTCTTGCCTTCTTCCGTATCATAGGGATTGGCTCTGGTAAAGAGGTGGTCATAAAGGCGAACTTCCACCGGCACAGCCTGTGCTGCGGAAACCCAGTGAATGGTGCCCTTGACCTTTCTGCCGTCAGGTGTTCCGCCACCTCTGGATTCCGGGTCATAGCTGCAGATGAGTTCTATTATGTTGCCAGCGGCGTCTTTTATGATGTCCTTGCAGGTGATGTAATAAGCATGCTTGAGCCGGACTTCGATTCCGGGAGCCAGTCTGTGCCACTTGGGCGGAGCCACTTCGCGGAAGTCGTCCCTTTCGATATAAAGCTCCCTGCTAAAGGGAATCATCCTTGTTCCGGCTGCAGAGTCTTCCGGATTGTTCTGTGCTTCGATTTCTTCAGTCTTGCCTTCCGGATAATTCTCTATCGTGACCTTGAGCGGGTCCAGGACAGCCATGGCGCGGTTGGCGTGCAGATTGAGGTCGTCACGGACGCAGAACTGCAGCAGCTCAAAATCAACCGTGCTGCTGGCTTTGGCGACTCCGATGCGGTCGGAAAGGTCGCGGATGGCGGCAGGGGTATAACCTCTGCGCCTAAGTCCTGCCAGAGTCGGCATGCGAGGGTCGTCCCAGCCTTTCACATAGCCTTCCTTGACCAGGGTGAGCAGCATGCGCTTGCTCATCACTGTGTAGGAAAGGT
>DAHVPA010000162.1 GCA_027318525.1 Candidatus Cloacimonadota bacterium
TAACAACAGCGCCTGTACCTCCAGGTGTTCCGTATTTAAACTTAACTCAATCCATACTAACAGATACAAATGGAAACTACAGCACTATTGGGATTAAAGACCACACCGGACTAGTGGGATTGGAATATTCTTACAATAATGCTTACCATATAACGGCGCAAGCCCTTGCAAGCCAGAAAGCATTATATATAACAACAGCGCCTGTACCTCCAGGTGTTCCGTATTTAAACTTAACTCAATCCATACTAACAGATACAAATGGAAACAGCTACTATGAAGCAGGGGAGACAGTTGATGTAACTCTAAGATTGAGTAATCTTGGCACAGGGGCTGCTAACAATGTTCAAATCGCAATTTCAGAAAACGACCCTTGGATAAACATAATTACTAATGTAGCTGATTATGGCACAATTCCAGGATTAGGAACTGGGACTAATCCATCAGATCTACAGCTAGAAGTTTTAGCGAATTGCCCCAATAACTATACAGCCACTGTCGATGTAGTGATAACAGCAAGTGGGGGATATACCTGGTCAAGATCTTTTACTATAACACTAATTACACCTATACTTAATATTTCTCAAATCATGTTAAACGATACCAATGAAAACGGTATTGCAGAACCTGGCGAGATCCTTAGCTACGGGTTGAGAATTAGCAACTCAGGCTTAGTTACTGCTCGAGAAACGAATGCTGTCATATATGAGAACGATCCATGGCTTGAAGTAGTTCAGAGTTCAGCCGGTTATGGGAACATAAATCCTTCTGGAAGCAGTGTTAATCAACAGTATTTATCAGTAAGGATTTTAGAAGGATGTCCGCAGAATTATACAGCATCGTTGTTTATATCCATAAATACAGCAGGATATTCTGTGGTGCGAAATCTTACTATATCAATTATTAGACCATCGTTAACTCTATCTTCTTGGTTTATAGATGATATCCAAGCTAATTCCAATGGTATTGTTAATGCTGGTGAAACAGCTTTACTAGTATTAAATATTAACAATAGTCAATCTATAAAAGCTAAAAACGTAGTTGTAAATATATCCAGCAATAATACAGGATTTGTCTTAGGGCAAGCATCTATAGCAATGGGAGAGATTGAAAGCTCAAGTACCGGTCAGGCAGTAGTTCAATATCAAGCCAATGCAGCTATGGCAGTTGGAACTGCTATTACTGTGTCAATTTCTGTTACAGCAGATAATGCAGAGACATATAATTCAAGCTTTGTCGTAGTGGTCGGAAGTGGATCTTTATCTTATAACTACGAATCCAATAATGGATCGTTCTCAATTTCCAATTCATTGACTCCTGGTTGGGAATGGGGGTCATCTGCATATTCCGGAGCTCATAGTGGAACGAAAATATGGGGATGTGTGTTGTCGGGCAGTTATGGTAATAATGCCACATATGATCTGATTTCACCATCAATGACTCTGACAGTAAATCCAGTTCTTACTTTCTGGCATAGGTATAACATTGAATATTCAACAACGACAGGAACGGCTTATGACGGAGGTCGGTTGCTAATTACTACTGATAATGGCACGACATGGACAGTTTTGAACCCCCAGGGCGGATACCCGTATGCAAATGTAAATGCCTTGTCAGGTCCTGGATATAGCAGCAGTATCAATAATTGGACTCAAGCAACATTTGATTTGTCAGCCTTTGCCAGCCAGACTGTAAAAATCAAGTGGCAGCTCAAAACTGATCAGGGAGTTGTATCCAATGGGTGGTTTATTGATGATGTAGTAGTAAATGGAACTTCAGTGAATAACTCCAGCATTGGCAGAATAAGCGGAACAGTGTCTTTGTCTCCAAACAATGGTAATGTAGAAGAAGCCACTGTATATACGAGTAATCTCCAGGTTCATCCGGATAACTCTGGATATTACTGCCTGAGATTAAATTCGGGAACATATACGATAAAAGGGAGGCTTTCAGGCTATACAGAAAAAACAACTAATGGAACAGTTGTTCTTAACAGCACAGTCTCCAACCGTAATTTAAACTTAGAAGCAATGGCTGCTCCTGAAAAGCTTACCTGGAGCGCATCTTCCAATCTGGTAAACCTAAAATGGAATGTTGAAAGCAGACTATCATTCCAACATTATAACATATTTAGAAAAAATGGTCCTGAAGCATGGACTCAAATTGCAGAGTCTTCTACACCATTTTATACAGATACCTTATCGGTTTACACATGGTATGAATACCGAGTTACATCCCAGTTTGCAACATTCGGAGAGAGCCTACCTTCAAACTTAATAAAAATTGTTTATCCGAATGATAACAGCCAACCAATACCTAGTATACCTATAGATATCAATATTGCTGTTGATGGAGGTACATTATATCTAAGCTGGTCAGAAGTAACAACTGATATTGGTCAAAATGTTCTAACACCTTGGGAATATCGGATCTATGCCTCCTCTGATCCAGATTTTACCACATCACCATCCAACTTTTTGGCAGCAACTGCTTCTACCAGTTTTATAGCTCCAGAAAGCCAATCGGAGACTATGTTTTATAAGGTCAGAGCATTTATAGGATACAGTGAATAAAGGCTGACAGATAATAAGATTAACCAGCAGTATATTGGTAATAACAAAAAAATGCTTGCCAATATACTGCCTGGTTTATAATAAGTATAATTCATTCTAATCTGAAGGTGGTATGGATTATACATTGTTTGATGGAACTTTAATCGACTTGTCCGATATATATGAAATATCGGAAATTAGAGATTACGGTGAGGATGACAATACAATCGATGAAAGCACCCTTAGTTTTACTATCCGTCTAAAAAACGGCAAATCGATACATATTAGCAAGAACTATCATTATAATGACTGGTTCGAAATGTATAAGGAGTTAAAAAAAATCCGCCAAGATATAAGCAATAAATGGAATCAATCTAAATCGGTAACAATTTAAATCTTATCAAACGTAATTATAACTAATATAAATAAGATACAATAGGAGAAAGTATGAATAACTACGGTTTTGACATCCCGCAGAATCCCCGTAAAACATTTATCACTAATACAGAGGAAGAATGGTATCTACCTTTTCTTAGCAGTTCACGACTACTCCCTATTCAGCCAATTAAACGTAGTAATTTCGGCATGTATGATATGGCGGTAAATTACTTAACTTCAGTGTTGGAGGAATCCAAAGCTGTTAACAATGTAGCTGTTTACAATATAGATCATATGGCACAACTTGTGTTCCAGGGCAAGGATGCTGCTGCATTATTGAATCGGGTGTTACCCGCCAACATTGCAGAAATGAAAACCGGTCAATGCAAATATACTTTACTTTTGAATGAAAAAGGTGGAGTTCAGGATGATCTGATAATCATGAAGCTAGCTGATGATGAATTTGTAGCTGTGATTAATGCTGGACATGACTTAACCGGAAACGGAATTGTTGATGGTCATCAGGTTGAACTTGTTGCAGATATTGATAGAATTATGAGGTATAAAAAGGAGTCGGAAGAAGTAAATGCTTTTGATGTATCGGATAAATACGTAAAGATAGATATTCAGGGACCATTATCATACAAGCTGATAAAGAAATTGTATGGTGATGCTTGTCTGAAGAATCGTTATCAACCGGACAAAAACATGAATTTCTTTACTT
Organism: Candidatus Cloacimonadota bacterium; assembly: GCA_027318525.1. GTDB lineage: Bacteria > Cloacimonadota > Cloacimonadia > Cloacimonadales > Cloacimonadaceae > UBA5614. The sequence continues at coordinate 3,652 of DAHVPA010000162.1, forward strand.
TTAATGTCTTTGAATATGAGGGTCAATACTACATGCTAAGCCGCACCGGTTACACAAACAGATGGGGATGGGAAATGTATATACCTATTGCTGTTGCTGAAGCTCAGTTTAAAAGAATAGTTACCGAAGCCATGAATTTGGGTGGACTTTTAGTTGGGTTGGGAGGCAGAGACGAAAACCGGATTTCAGCCGGATATGTGGGTTTACCTTTGATGGGTCAGGAATACGATCCGCACCACACTCCGGTGAATGCTCCCTTATTTGAGGCTGCTGTTGACATGGACAAATCCGATTTCGTCGGTAAATCAGCTTTGGAAGTAGAGATTAAGGCAGGAGCTACCAAGAAGATGGTTCTGTTTATCACGGAAGGAATTGTTACAGGCAGGGGGATTTATAAACAAGGGATCCGCTTGGGTTCGGTTACTTCCAGTATTAATTCTCCCAATGTTTCTGAAGAAAAGAGAGCTGCTTTGAATTCCAACCGAAAGAGTGTTTCCGGACCGGATGGCATTGCTGCAATTGGATTGGGATGGCTTTATAAATCACCCTTTGCATATGATAATGATGGAAAAGAAATCACTGAAATTGATGGAAAACCAGTTCGGTTTGCTGTAGAATTTTTCCGTGAAGATACCGATAAAAAGCCGATTGGTTCTCCTGTTTTGGGTTATATAACTAATGAGGGTATTACCCCAGCCACAGCTCCCAAAGCACTAAAAAATATCGAAAATCTCTAATCAGCTTTATTTACGAGTTCCTGAACGAACTCTTTGTTTTCCCAAAGGGCACATCCACCTTTTGACTCGTGCAGAAGGTGGTGCTTTTCTCTAATCGTTGCTAAAA
>DAHVPA010000163.1 GCA_027318525.1 Candidatus Cloacimonadota bacterium
GTCATTACCTCATTAAAATTGCTAAGAATCATATTAACCATATCTCATGCATGTAAACATAATAAGAATTGCAATTCTACTGATATGAAATCTTTTTATTGATCTAACTACTTCACCAAGGTCAATATAAATATATATGATTCTTGCTAACAGGTGATCAAAAAGCAGTGACTATGCTGCAGAGTTATAATTCATTTGTACTGCAAATGAGATATGTAAGATAGCATGATATCAAAGGGTGAACCAATTTTCTTATCTTATTTATTGACATATCATACAAGGGTTTTATAATTGCACTCCATATATTGTCGTTAAGCAAGTAACAATATATAGTAAGTGCCTTCAAGATACATGGTCATTTACAAAAAAAGAAAAGTGACTTTCTTAGATTATGATAAGGATTAATAATTTATGATAATGATCCGCAATGTCTTACTGCCTGCTGGTAAATCATTCAAGAAAGTCAATGTCATATTTAATGAAACTATTCAGCAGATAGGACCAAATGTTCAAGCTGATGAATCCATTACCCTTGAATATGACTTCTCGGACTGCATTATCATTCCCGGAGCAGTTGATATGCATACGCATATGCTGCAGGGTGGCAAGAATGATGCAAAAAACTTATCCCAATACACATTATCAGCGTTAAAAGGCGGTTTTACTACTTTAGCTGAAATGCCATATATATCTGATAAACCATTGATCAGAACACAAGACCTTGATTATTATTCTGCTATCATAAATAAACATGCTTTTTGCAATGTTGCTTTATGGGGTCAATGTGATTATGCTGATTATCCATATCATTTAAATCGAATTTACGAATTGTGGTCAGCTGGAGTAATTGGATTTGCACTGACTCACCCATCTTCAAACCATCTGCTGGAAGATATGTCCTATGAAGACATTATGGGTCTGTTTGATACCATATACGACACTGACATTTCATTTGCTTTTCAAGGATTTGATGGAGAAGATAACGTTACAGCTTCGGATAGCAACAATCTATTGATAGAAAAGCGGTTGATTGCTATCCGAAAACTACTACGAAGATTGCAGGATAGCCCACTTCATTTTATCGGGATTAATGACAAGGTTTCTATTGACTTGTTAAATATTGCCTTTAGAAGAGCTGATTTGACTTATGCTTTCCCCATAGCAGAGTTGATTCCTGTCATTACTCGATTCAAACAGCAAGGTTATATCAAAGACGAAACATTTTCAGAATACGTCAAGCTCCTGTTTGACAGTATGAAAAATGGAAAGCTATACACTCTATCGACAGAAGTTGGGCACGAATACAAGAATGCAGATCCAGTTATGAAGCTAGCATACTCGGGTTATCCGGAGCATTTGCTTCAGTGGTCAGTTCCTTGGGTTTTTTCAGAGTTATGGAAAAATGGGAGGGCTTAGATCCAGAGTTGTATCAGAATGATGTGTGAAAATCCTGCTAAAAGGATTGGTTTATTCCCTCAAAAAGGATGCATTCAGAAAGGCTCTGATGCTGATATTACCATTATCGATCCTAATACTCAGGTTCTATCAGATATAAGTGATGAATCTGGTGAAAAAATAGTTTTATCATGCGCTGTAAAAGCAGTGTTTCTTAATGGCGAGCTCACAATACCTGCTGATGAAAAAATTAAACCTAAAGGCACTTTTGTAAAAAGATCGGGAACTACCCGCAGAAGGTCCAGCTCCAGCTGCTGGAATTAAACCGGAGAAACGATGCAAGATCTCTCATTCAAGAAAATTATTGATCATCTTCAAACCTACCCAGAATTGAAATACCATTTAGTTTACAGTGAGTGGCAGTCCGATTTTCTGAGGTTCTATCAGAGCCAGACCAATTATAACATCAGCAAGGACAATAAAAGCATTAGTCTAACATTATATCAGGGAAAAAGAAGTTTTGGTTTCAATCTTGATGCTCCTGATACAGATGGTGTTTTAAAATCTATAAATCAAGCCATGAACATAATAGGGCAGCTTCCGGAAGATCCTGATTTTGAGGATATTGAAAATGATCTTCAAAAGAGCAATGAACTTAAAAAGACCAATAACATAGAATCAATAGATCTGGAAAAAAAAGTAGGAATTCTAAAATCTATCTCATCTATGACAGAAATTCATGGGTTTGATATCTTCGGGACTTTCATATGCAATTATCATTACACAAGGGTTATGAACAGTAACGGCATCGATAAACAACAGTGGAATTCGCCAGTTTATTTTGAAGTAAAAGCCGTCAGTAAAGTAAACCAGGTCACTGTTTTACATACATTTGGTGGAGAGGATTTCACCAAATATAACCAGGATGATTTTATCAGTCAACTGGAACAAAAGATACTTTTTGCCTGTAATCCGGTAACAGATATTGAACCGGGTGAATACGATGTCATATTAGCACCACGCTGCGTTGCTGAGCTTATGCAATACCTTTGCGGAGGTATGTCTGCCCGAAGTTTTGACCAAAAATCCAGTTTTTTTCAAGATAAACTGGGTCAGAAAGTGTTTCCAGAAAATATTACTATCTCAGATTCTCCCTCAGATTCGGATCTGATAAGATATGACTACAACCAAGACGGACATATTTATCAACCTCTGACCTTGGTTAAAGAAGGAGTTTTCAAGGCTTTCATGAGTTCCTGCTATTATGCTCATAAGACAGGATTACCTAAAAATGGAAATACCGGCGATTGTCTGATTCTCCATAATGGTGATGCAACTTTGGAATCCATGATAGCTTCGATTGAAAAGGGACTCTACATCTCCAGCTTGCACTATATGAATTATATCAATGAAAAGGAAACTTCTGTTACAGGATTAACCAGAGATGGAACCTTTCTGATAGAACATGGGAAAATAACCCAAGTCGTAAACAATTTACGGTTTACAGAGAAGCTAAGCAGGATTTTTGAGAATATAGTTGATCTGGAATCTTCTGGACACACCGTGCCATTTTCAGATAACTATGAGTTTTTTGAGATCTCGAGTGCCAAGGCACCACATGTTTTAGTTAAACTATTTAATATTACCTCTTCTACACACACAATCTGAGGTTTTTAATGCAGCACATCATAACCAAAATCCTGGAAAAACTCAATACACCTGATGTTACTTTTGCCGATGTCAGAATCAGTAATACAGATCAAGAGCACATGTATTTTCAAAATGGATTCATGCGCTCCTACAACAAAAATCTTGATTCTCGGGCAGTTGGCATCAGAGTCTTGATCAATGGTTGTTGGGGTTTTGCCGGAAGCAGGGATTTCTCTGAAGCTAATATCAATAGAATGATAGCAACTGCAAAAGCTAATGCTCTGCATGGCAGCAAGTTCATGAAGATGCCCGTTGTTTTCCCAACTCTGCAACCTGTGGTCAAAGACTACACTTATACTCCGAAGCTCAATCCTTTCACAATGCCCACAGAAGAAAAACTGGATTACTTAAGAAAAATATCGGAAAGGATTAAACCTGATAAGCAGATTGTACATTCCTATTGTTACGGAATTTTCTTTCATCAACAGAAGTTCTACGCCAACACAGAAGGGACAAAAACAAGTCTTTCATATTATAATACCTTACCGGTTATGTGTGTTGTCGCTTCTGATGGCAAACAGATTCAAACCCGTACATGGCCAGGACATATGTCAGCTGGTAGAGGTGGATTTGAACTGTTTGAACAAAACGGGTTTGAGGAAAATTCAGAACGTATAGTCAAAGAAGCCATAGACTTGCTGAAAGCTCCTGTCATTGAAGATGATAAGGCTGATTTAATTATTGGTGGAGGTCATCTCTCTTTACAACTGCATGAATCGATTGGACATGCCACTGAGGCAGACCGGATTTTCGGAATGGAGATATCCTATGCCGGGAAAACCTTTATCAAACCCGAAATGCTTGGTTCACTTCAATATGGCTCTGATATTGTAAATGTTTTCAGCGACAGCACTGACGTTGAGGGTATGGGTTTTCATCTTGTGGATGATGAAGGAGTTCCGGCGAGAAAGGCTGAAATTATATCCAACGGCATTCTGAAAGACCAGCAGACTTCCCGTGAGATAGCCTGCCGGCTGGGACTTGAACCAAGCTCTAATATGAAAGCCTCTTACGGAGATGACATCCCTTTAGTAAGGATGACAAATCTTTGCCTTGCTCCCCAAAAAGGCAGTCTTGAACAACTAATTTCTGAAACCGAACATGGATATTTGGTCGATTTTACCAAAACCTGGTCCATTGACGATAACCGCAATAACTTCCAATTTACTACAGAGATAGGCTGGCAGATCAAGGGAGGAAAGATTGTCGGAATAGTTAAAGAACCAACCTATTTTGGTATTACTACCGAATTCTGGAATTCTTGCGACCGGATTTGCGGACCTGAGGAATGGCGCTATCATGGAACTTTCCACTGCGGGAAAGGTGAACCTGGGCAGATTATGCAGCTTTCACATGGAGTAGCTCCCACCCGGTTCAAAGACATA